>DAOTAI010000134.1:0-11510 GCA_035593865.1 Acidobacteriota bacterium | reverse complement strand
GGTGCGACCACGCTCTATAGCCCACAGTACTTGGTTGGTGTACCGATCTTGAGCTCGACTCTCTCGGTGGTGAACCTGGACGATGCGAGCGGCGTTGTCACCCTTCGCTTCATCGGCGACGATGGTAGCGTAATTAGCACGCAACAACAGCCGATTTCACCACGTGGGAAGCTTCTTGTCGCTGACCAAAGCTTCCAGCCGACTTCAAGTGTCCAGATGGCAGGCTATGTGGAAGTCATTTCGAACGGTCCGCGCCTTGCCGGAAGCGTGGTCTTTGGCGATCGGGCCCGGAGCACTTTCTCGTCGGCACTCGCTCTGGTGGCAAATCTGCACAGCGACATGATTTTCGCCCAGGTTGGGTCAGCGGAGGGATCATCCCCCTCCTGGTTCACTGGGCTTGCGCTCCTGAATCCAGGATCAACGAATGCGGACGCAAAGGTCCAGATCTTTGCCCCCGATGGTGCAATAGTAAGCTCTGGGACGTTCGTTATCCCCCCGAAGGAGCGTCGATCACAGCTGTTGACTGAGTATTTCCCGGAACTCGTGGGCCGCGACATGCTGGGGGGATACATCCGAGTGACTACCAATCAGCCGCTAGCAAGCTTCGTGTTATTCGGCACCGGAACACTCTCGGTGCTTTCGGAAGTGCCACCCCAGGTTGTCGATAAGTGAACCTTATGTATACGCGTCAGTTATAATCCCGGCATGCGTCTCTTAGCTGCTTTCTTGCTGACCGTCACCGCCGCCGGTACCGTCACAGGACAATCTTGGAAGCCGGCGCATAGCGCTAATCCCTTGCCCCACTTTGAAAACCTGAAAGGGAAACAGGTTTTCTTTGTGGACGGAGAGCCGTTCACCGTGCTCGCCGTAGAAACCCACTGGGAGAAGCTGCTTTACGGCCGCTACGCCGAAACAATGCACGTCTACGATTACTTGTATCCCGCGGCGAAGGAGATGGGGCTCAACGCGCTCAAGGTCCCCGTCAAGTGGTCAATGGTCGAGCCGGCTGAGGGCACGTACGACTTTTCCTACGTCGATCACATCGTGACCATGGCAAGACAGAACCAGCTCAGACTCGTGATCGGGTGGTTCGGACACTACGCGAGCGGCAGCGGCACTATATATAGTGACATGAGCGGCAACGTCTTCGCCCCGATGTATATCATTCAGGACACCCGCCGTTTCCCGCGTGCTGTCGATCGCGAGGGCAGGCCGCATCACGATGCCGTATCGTACGATTACCCCGCCGTCGTCGAGCGTGAGGTAGCCGCTTTTCAAGCCTTCATGGAACACCTCCGGAAGATCGACAGCCGCAGGACCGTCTTGATGATCCAGGTGGAGAATGAGATCTGTGTATTCGGGGCAGGCGCCGCTTTCGATCAGCGCAAAAATCCTAGCGTTTGGCGGGATCATTCTGAGGCTTCCAACGCGAGGTACGCCGAGAAACAACCTATCGACGATCTCCGGTTCTCCGCCTGGAACCTGGCGTCACAGTGGCTGCGACCCTTGATGGAAGCGGGGACGAAAGCCTATCCGCTCCCCCTTTTCGTAAACTTCGTGGGAGGAAGCCTGGCACCGGGCCTGTTGGGCGGGTCACCGGGAGAAGACGTGGCCACGTACCTCGAAGTCCTGCCGAATCTGTCCTTCATCGGAGTAAATCACTATCCCACCTGGGGCGATGAAGCGCCGGCACCAGTCAGCATCTCGGCCTCCTCGTTGCGGCAGACGCTGGACCGGTACCGAATCGGGCGAAATATTCCGACCGTGACCGAGACGAACAGCGACAACAACTCTCTAGCGCCCCGTTTGCTCTTCATTTCGATCGGCGAGTACGGATCGCAGCTGTTCTCGCCCTGGGCAATGGAAACTTCTTGTCCGACTCCCGGAGAACCGTATGTCTTGGAGGACGGGCAACTGGCCAACGGTGCCTTCGCACTGCGGGAAGCCTGCACGGCGATTCGGTGCGGTGGTCCGGCGGTCGC
Source organism: Acidobacteriota bacterium (assembly GCA_035593865.1). Lineage (GTDB taxonomy): Bacteria > Acidobacteriota > UBA6911 > RPQK01 > RPQK01 > RPQK01. Next base: position 9,528 of record DAOTAI010000134.1, on the reverse strand, counting down.
GGAATTCGGTGGAACCGAGCGAGCACGCGTGTTCCTGGCCGAAATGCCGGGACAGCGGTTCAGAGAAACCAAGGATCTCGACGGCATCAGCGTCACGGTGGCGGGGGTAAATGATGGACAGGCCATTGCGATCCGGCCTGCTGACCGCGAGATGTTGATTCTCGGCTATCGCTGCAAGGTAGTGGTCGAGACCAGAGCCGAAACCGAATCTTTCAAGGTGGAGAGCGGCGCGTGGGCAGGCGATCAGTGGACGGCAAAGGGGCAGGTGGACGCTTCCGTAAGCCGCGGCAAAGTCGAATTCCGGCTGGGCGCGCCGCAAGCGGTTCGAATCTCCTGGTAATAGAGGCGGGAATAATTCTTCAAAATGGAACGGAACTTAAGCCGACCGGCAATAACACCATCGATCTCGAAGGAGCGAAGTGAAGGGAATTTCTCTTTATCACCAAAGCCGGTGACGACGAGTCCAGAGTAGCCGGGAAGGGGAACTGACTTGCCCAATACCAGTGCCGACAGTCGCCGAAGCTTGCGTTTCAAAGACAACGCAAGTTTTCCCTCGTAGACCGCAGAGACGACGCGATCTATCGCTTTTCGGTATAGCTTCCCTATCTCTTGCGGCGGGAAGTCTGGAAAAACGTCTGGGACACGATTCAGATCCTCAACGAAATCCGTTGCACTCCTCATTATCCTCGTATGGTAGTCACCCGCTTCTGCACCGTCCCTCGCCTGGGCCTCGATGCCCATGTGCACCGCCAAGAGGTGCTGCGAGATGATCTCTTCTTCTTCTTCAAATGTGAAAGAGTAGTCACGGGTTAGGTGCGCCACGAAATCTCGGGCGTAGTCTTCAACTCGTTGTTTGCTAGAACTACCGAGGGACTGACGGTATAACTTGATGACGGTTTCCCACGGGTAGCTCATAAAAGCGGCATTGCCGTAGACCATTACCCCGACTGGATGGTACTTCGACAAAGTGAACAATTTATTAACCGTATCATACGTTTTGCCGTACTCTTGGTAACCGATGCTCACCTTGCTGTCCGCAGCCAGGGCCACAGCTCCCTGGTTAAGAAGTGCAATTTCCGCTGTCATGAGGCCAGATTTTAGAATCCATCGAGGTGTTATGTCGAAGGATTTCCAACAGCCGTCAATCGGCGATTCTCGTCCACTGCGATCCCCACATGGCTGCCATTCCCATAGACAAGGTACGCCAAAAATTCGTTGGCCCCGCAGATTAGCGGCGTGACCTGACCCGGTCGGGTTCTGATACGCAGCGAAAACCGTAGACCAAGATCCAGTTGAGTTCTATCGAGAGAATCTGCGCGCTGCGAAAGGCTTCGTGGACGAGACAAGGACAAGGGCAAACATGAAGCCTGTTGGACCGGGACAACCTGCGGGAGTAGCGGTCGGTTCTGATGATTCTCGGGCACGCGGGGTCCACCTACGGGGCTTTACGCGGAGACGCGGCCAAGCAGGCTCTTGAAATACTCCGCCGTCTCTCTCGCTTCACGTTTGTGACAGTAATCCTGTACGGTACTTTGTCCAGCGCGGATCAGCCGTTCCTTCAAGTTACGGTCGTCAAGGAGTCGCAGAATCGCCTGTGCCGCGGCCGTCGGAGCGCCGGGCGGTATGACGAGGCAGTTTTCCTCGTCCCTGGCGTACTCGGTGACTCCGCCGACTCCGGTCAGAACGCAGGCGGCGCCGCAGGCCATCGCCTCCAACGCGGTCCGGCCGAAACCCTGGAACAACGAAGCGTCCAGAAAAACATCGGCCGACGAGTAGAGTTCAGCCAGGCGATTCTGGTTCACGATCACGCCTTCGTCCCGATACGGAAAAGGAATTGTCTGTGCCGAAAGGTCGTCACCGAAAAGGATGATCTCGGCGGCCGGCCGCGCCTCCTTGACCAGCCGGAGCGCCTCAACGACGTCGGAGAACCCGCGCCTCGGCGTCCGGGGCCGGGCCATCGCCAGGATCACCGGACGCTCGTCCCGCCTCACTTCTCTCGGGTAGAACACGCCCAGGTCCATCCCCAGCCGGATCTTCGTAGCATCGCACCCTTCCTCGGCACGGAGAAGGTTTCTCAACCATTCGGATTTCACGATCTTGTTCGGTATCATTCGGTAAGTCCGACGGACCATGTCGCGCGCCGCCTGATCTGTCTCGGGGAAGAACCACGGTTCGTAGTCCTGAACGAAATACGCCGCAACCTTGGCCTTCCCTCCCTCGAGCGCCTCCCGGACAGGGGTGACGGTGCTCCAGTGAGTGGCAACAATTACATCTGTTTCCGGAAGATTTGCCTGCATTTCCGACCAACTCTTGAAGACCATCGGCTGACCCAGGAATTTCCACTGGTAAATCTCCGGGTACACGGCCAGGGTTGCAATGCGCGCTTCGACACCGAGAAGGATCAGCTCGCTGACCAGCTGGACCACCGAGAGGGTGCCTCCGGCAACGGACAAAGCGTGTATCACGTAGGTGACCCGAAGGCGGTCGGGGCGCGTGAGGCGACTGACGATCGATGGCGTCACCACCTCCCTCCTGGCGCGCGGCAGCGCCAGCAATCCCTTCACAGCTTCCTTCCCTGCTCCGACGGGGTCGGATTCCCGCCACTTTCCGCGCATCCTTCGGTACGTTTCTCTCATGGAAGGGATCGGGTCCCACCGGCATGGCATGGCGAACAGCTCACGCGAGGGCCGCAGGGGATCAGCTTTGCGGAACCGAGCGAATTGGCGCCGGTACTCGTCCGCCCAACGCTGGTCGAATATCTTCCGATTCGCCCTGTACCGCTCATCCCGGTCAGCGAAACTGCCCCGCCCCCGGTGGTAGACGTAGACGTCGTCGGATACGACCGTCCGCCAACCCTTCGAGACGAGTCGCATGCACAAGTCCGAATCTTCACAGTAGCCCCGGCCGAAAACCTCATCGAAGAGCCCCACATCTTCCAGAGCGGCACGCCGGAGCAGCATGCAGAATCCGACGCCGGTGACGACGTCCGAATAGCGCCGGGCTGAGCCTGATTCCAGAACCAGGTCCATTCCGAAGAAATTTGCGCCGGGTGCTAGCGGAATGTTGAGACTGGAGGCGGTGTTGGTCAGGGGGTTTACGGACCCGATACGCGGGTCGGACTCCGCACAGGCGATCAGCCGATCCAGCCAGCGCGGGGTGACGATGACGTCGCTGTTGACGAGGATGATGTAAGGCGCCGAACCCAGCCGCAGCCCCGCATTGGCTGAAGCGACAAACCCGAGGTTTCGAGTGTTGCGGCGCAGATCAATAACAGGGTACCGTTTCGCTTGCTCTGCCAGGTAGCTCGCTGTCGACCGGTCGCTCGCATCGTCGATGACGAAGATGGATTCAAGGAGCGCGGGACAGGTGTACTCCACAAGACTCGACAGGCAATCCTTCACATGAGTCAATCCATTGAAAACCGGAACAACGATGTCAGCTTTGTGCACGGCTCTATCTTCCGGCTTCCTTCTGTCGATTCTTAATCCGGAGGTTCCTTCCTCGCGATCGCGTTGGTCGGAGACCAGAGCCCAAGTTGGCTACGTACCGCCGCATGTCAAGTCCTTTTATAAGCTCCGTGGTTATACAAACCTAGGTCTTATGTAGGCTACACAAATCAGGTCTTATAAACATGAACCTGGAGCTCGCGTACGGAAGGGTTAATCCCCGGGCCATGAGTCTTCTGATACCGAATGAGGACGCCTTGCGCGTCTTCTGCACCATGCGCCTCTTCTTCAGGAAGGCAGGCAGACCCAGGATCGCATCGATTTTTGCGCGGAAGACTGCTCTGCCTTGGCCTCTGGCCGTGTACCAGGCCAGGACCAAGAGATTGAAAAGCAGGTGCTGCGGCAGGTACCAGGCCAGCAGAGGAGCCGGCATGTTTTTGAAGAAGGTCCAGATGAGATTTCTGTGGCCATAGTACAGGCATAAATCGCTCTTTTCGCCCCACGTCTTGGAACCCAGGTGATGGACTAGCGCGGTGGGAACAAACAGCACTCGATGGCCGGCCAGGTGGAGTCGAAAGCCAAGATCGACATCTTCAAAATAGCAGAAGAAATCCTCGTCGAACCCTCCCAACTCAAGGAAAACGCTCCGCTTGTAGACAGCCGCCGTTCCGGATGCCGAAAAAACCTCCAGGGGGCGTTTCCCGAACTCTGTCTCGGCCTGCCCATGCAGCCTTTTCCATGCGAACCCACAGACGTGGTACACGTCCCCAGCAGAGTCAAGAATGTTGGGGTCCTGATGGGATACAATGCGCGACGCAAAACTGCTGAACTGAGGGTACTTCTCAATCGCGTCGACCAGGTTCTCCAGCCACGTCGGATCGCAGAAGGCATCATTGTTCAACAGCACGACCCACTCGACCCCGTTTGCGGCCTGGACACCGAGGTTGCTGGCCTTCGCAAAGCCCAGGTTCGAGTCCAGACGGAAGATCTCGATACCGGGACACATCTTTACGGCTCGGTCCGCCGAGCCGTCCGTGCTGCCGTTGTCGACGAGGATGATCTTTTCCGGCGGTCTGGATTGAGCCTTAAGGGTGCACAGGCAGCGTTGCAGGCAGTCGGAGCCGTTGTAATTAACAATGATGACGGCAATTGAAGGCGATTTCTGCACGTACTCGGTTCGCTGGGTTAGACAGACTCCAAACCATCCTCACTTCCAAAAGGCAGAGAAGACAGCTACATGTTGCTTCCAATCCGAAATCAAGCCTCCTCGCAGTGACGAGGTCAGGGATACTTGCCGTGTTTCCCTGCCCCCAAGGCGAGGATTATTTCGAGCAGAGCCGAGGATGTCAAGGACAAATGGATACTCCCCATTTTTCCTCCTCTTGCAACAGCCTCCCGCCTGATCGACAATGTCCGGGAAACAGGGGGAGACTGTGCTCAGGCGATTCTTCAAGCTGGACGAAAGCGGAACAACGATTCAACGCGAAATTTCAGGTGGGGTCACGACCTTTGTGACGATGGCTTACATCATTTTCGTCCAACCCGTAGTCATGAACGCGGCCGGCATGGATTTGGAAGCAGCCATGGTCGCAACGTGCCTATCCAGCGCACTGGCCACTTTCATTATGGGGTTGGCGGCGAACTATCCGGTAGCGCTCGCGCCCGCCATGGGACACAACTTCTTTTTCACATACACGGTCGTTCTGACGCTCCAATACACCTGGCAACAAGCCCTGGGCGCCGTCTTCGTCGCCGGAGTTCTGTTCATTCTCTTATCGACAATCGGGCTCCGGGAACGGTTGTTGAACGAAGTCCCCGTTGCCCTTAAGCACGCGATTGCGGTCGGCATCGGCCTGCTGATCGCCTTTGTGGGCCTGGCGTGGAGCGGGATCGTAATCGACAACCCCGGCACGCTGGTCGGTATGGGCGACCTTGGCGCGCCTCCCGTGCTGTTGTCACTGTTCGGCCTGGCAGTGATGGCGATCCTCCTGGTACTGAAAGTCCGCGCAGCAATGCTTATCGGAATCGCTGCCTCGCTGATCCTGGCCCTTATCACCGGAATGACGAAATTTCAAGGGGTTGTGGCCAGCGTCCCTTCGCTTACGCCCACATTCCTGAAGCTCGACATTCTCGGGACCTTTCAGCCGGGCTTGATACCGATCATCTTCATCTTCTTTTTCCTGGCTCTTTTTGACACCGTCGGCACGCTGATCGGAGTGAGCCAGGAAGCCGGGCTTCTCCGTCCGGACGGGACGCTCCCGCGCGCTCGCCAGGCCCTGCTTTCCGATGCCGCCGGCACCTCGCTGGGGGCACTGCTCGGCACGTCGACCGTCACAAGCTATATTGAAAGTGCGGCCGGTGTAAGCGCCGGCGCTCGAACAGGCCTGGCAAACATGGTAACCGGAATACTGCTCCTGCTATCGCTGTTCTTTGCACCCCTGGTCCGGATGATCGGCGGTGGAATGCAATACGGGGAAGGGCTCAGGCTCTATCCGATCGTGGCTCCCGCATTGATTATTGTGGGATGCTTCATGATCAAGAATGTGCGCCACATTGCCTGGGACGATTTTGGCGAGGCAATACCGGCCTTTCTCACAATGATGATCATGCCATTGACCTTCAGTATCACGGAAGGGATTGCATTCGGGTTTATCTCATATACAGTCCTGAAGGCCGTGCAGGGAAGATTCCGGGAAGTGCCCAAGCTCATCTCCGTGTTCGCACTGCTCTTCGTCATTCGTTATATCTTTCTGCTGTAGAACCGATGAGGCCACCGCAAGGTTTCAGACACCATTCCGGCAAGCGATTTACCGGGTGGATACGAGAGGGATTTTCGCCACCTGAACTCCTTCTCGAATATCCCGACAAAATTGGCACCCTGCCGGGCGCCGAGCACTTGCTCGATTGCGAAGGAAGGCAGATCCATCGCCTCCCTCTTGGCTGGAAGGGAGGAGAGCACAGCTGTTTCACCTACTATTTCACTAACGGGTCTCTCGGTCGGAGTTTCCGCCGCTCTTATGCCTTTCGGTCGCTCCAGATGTCGCTGAGACTTCAAAGGCACGGGTTCTCCACCCCGGATATCCTTGCCGCGTGCAAGCGTCGCGGGGAACGGCTCAACTGGACCGGACTTCTGGTAGCCGCCGAGATCCAGTCGGTCTGGGAACTGCCGTCGGCCGGCCGACACGTTTTTCAGATTCATCACGCAATCGATCTTTCGGACGAATTGGCGGCAGCCCTGGGCCGATACCTCGCGTCCCTACACGGCGTCGGCTTTTTTCATGGCGATCTCAAAAGCCGGCACATCCTGGTCTCAAGACAGCCTGAGTCCCCTTCATTCCATCTGGTTGACTTGGAGAAGTCGCTTTACCTTCCCCGGGTTCCGGCGTCCCTGAAAGTGATCTTGGCCTCGCGTGACCTGGTTCAGCTCTTTGCCTCGCTGCCAGGCGCCACGGATCACGAATCCAAGGCGCGACTGATACTGGAGTCCTACCTCCAGTCAACCACCTTGAACAACCAGCACAAGAAAAGGCTGAAAAAACTGACCAGTCTTTACGGCAAACAAGGGTCATTCCGCCAGGGGCGCACGCTGCTCGAGAATCTAATCGGTCTGCTTCGAAGAGACTGACATCGCAAACCGGGTGTCGAACCAAGTTGCCCGCTTCGATTGAGTCTTAACAACCGCGATGTAATCATGGAATTCAGAGGCCAACCATGAGACTAACATCGCTTAAGCTAAACGACTTTCGCGACCTTTACCTTCAGCAACTGAAGGAACTTTACTATACCGAGAACCAAATTATCGACGCCCTGCCAAAGATGATCGATGCTGCAACCTCAACACAGCTTCAGAGCGCCTTTCGACAACACCTGGAACAGACTCGGAGCCAGCGGCAGCGTTTAGAGCGGATTTTCCGAAGGCTGAACGTCGAGCCCGAAGAGGAGAAATCCAACGCCGCTGCCGGACTGATCGATGATGGCAGCGACATGATCAAGGCAGAAGGAGATCCGGCGGTCAGGGATGCTGGACTTATCGCCGTGGCTCAGCGGATTGAGCACTATGAAATAGCCGGTTACGGATGTGCCCGGACCTTTGCCCAGCGCCTGGGGTTCCACGAGGATGCCAGCGTTCTCCAACAGATCCTGGACGAAGAGGGGCAGACAGACAAGACACTGACCCAACTGGCGGAGCGTCACATCAACGTGGAAGCCCAGCAATCCGTCCCCCGATAGCGCAATTACTCGTGCGGTTGCGGCAAGACCAAGCGGGTCCCGAAAAAGAAACCGAAAGGACAGACCTGGTTCGGCCTGTCCTTTCGGCCTTTTTGGTTCCTGCTGCTTTTCCCCGCAATTAAAGCACAACCGAATCCAGGAACCGCGGCGGCTTGCGGGCTCCAGTCGCCTGCTCAAAGGAATAAGCTATCTTTATCAGCGTCGGCTCGCTCCAAGCCTTCCCAAAGAAGGATATTCCCACCGGCAGACCGCGGACGAACCCCATCGGCACCGAGATGTTCGGATAACCGGCAATGGCCGCCGGACTGGAACTGCCACCAAGGAAGTGGTCTCCGTTGACTAGATCAGTCAGCCAAGCCGGGCCGCCGGTCGGTGCTACGATGGCATCGAGTTTCTTCTCTTGAATTACCTTGTCGAGACTTTGTGAAAAAGCCCGACACTTTTCCAGGCTTTCCAGGTACTCTTTGGTGGTCAAAGGCCCTTTATCCTGCGCCTGTATGAAGAGATCCTGGCCGAAGTAAGGCATCTCCTTTTCGGCGTTGTCGTTATTGAAGCGAATCAGGTCTTCCAGGCTTCGAACCCGTATTTCTGGTGGGAGCGACCCCAGGTAAGCGTTCAGGTCGGCCTTGAACTCGTACAGCAGGACTTGAAACGAATGCCGACCCACGTCTCGACGACCCGGGATCTCGATCTCATCTACCAGAACTGCGCCTTCACGTCGCATTGCCGCCAAAGACTCTTCCATCAGGCGATCTACCTCGGGGTGGAATCCGAAGAACTTGCGCGCAATACCAATTCGAGCTTGCTTCAAACCCCGGGGATCCAGGAATTTTGTATAGTCGGGTGCTGTATGTCCACGGCTTGACTCGGTGGCCTTGTCGGCGCTGTCAATTCCAGTCATGCATCCGAGAAGGATACAAGCATCGGCGACCGTACGGGCCATCGGACCGGCAGTGTCCTGACTGTGGGCAATAGGGATGATTCCGGAACGACTGATTAGACCGACGGTCGGCTTGATGCCGACGATTCCGTTGGCGTTTGAGGGACAGACAATGGAGCCGTTTGTCTCGGTGCCCACGGCCACAGAGCAAAGATTGGCAGAGACTGCGACCGCCGAACCGGAACTCGAGCCGCAGGGGTTCCGGTCAAGAGCATAAGGATTGCAACACTGTCCTCCACGGCCGCTCCAACCGCTGGAAGAGTGGTTTGAACGAAAGTTGGCCCATTCGCTCAGGTTGGCTTTAGCGAGGAGAACCGCGCCTGCTTCGCGAAGCCTCCGGACCACAAAAGCATCCCGCGACGGTATCGAGCCTGCGAGCGCCAGGGAACCGGCCGTGGTGGTCATTCTGTCATGGGTATCTATATTGTCTTTAAGGACGACCGGTATTCCATGAAGCAGACTGCGCGCTCCTTTTTCCCGCCGCTCACGGTCAAGCGCCCTCGCAGTCGCCAAGGCGTCAGGGTTCACTTCGATGATGGCTTTAAGCCGACCGTCGAGTTCCTGGATTCGATTGAGGTAGAGCCTGGTTATCGATTCCGCGGAAAGCTCGCCCGACTGCATTTTCTCCTGGAGGCTTCGGATCGTGACTTCCTCCAGCTCGAACGGCTTCGACCTTCCGACCGGCTTTGTATCCTGGGGCGTCGCCCGGCTCTGAAGACCAATTCCAGCAGCTGTGACACCACTGATGAAGCTTCTCCTATTGACGCGGTTCTCTTTAATCACAGGCGACTTATGCCACCTTTCCTGCCGGAAAGCAACGAATTTGAAGAAAACACCACCAGAACCACGTAATGCCTTAACCCGGATTTCTCACACACTTAATGAAAAAAGGGCCGCCTTTTGTGGTATAAA
>DAOTAI010000133.1:0-11548 GCA_035593865.1 Acidobacteriota bacterium | reverse complement strand
GCTCCCTCAAATAGGCGAGGACCGCCTGGACTTCGGCGCTGGAACCGTGTCGAGACAGCTTACGAACCAGTTCGAACTCGGTGTGATCCCGGATGGCGAGCAGTCGGAGAGCTCGATCGAGAAGCGATCGTTCGTTCACACGGTTTCTTTCGCGCCCACGATACCTTGAAGTTTGAGTTTAAGATCCTCGGGCTGGCTGGCGTTGCGAAGAGCATCGGTCAAGCTGATAAACCCTTGCTGGTATAGCGAGAGTATCGACTGATCGAACGTCTGCATCCCGTACTGCGAAGTCCCAGCCTCCAGGGCCTTACGAATATCCTTCAACTTCTCGGGCTGTTCCAGCAATGATCGCACGAAATCGGTATTGCGAAGGACCTCGACCGCCGGCACGCGCCCCACCGGTAGAGAACTGCGCATCAGTCGCATTGACACGATCGCGCGAATCGCTGAAGCCAGCATCAGCCGGAATTCGTACTGTTCATGAGGGGGGAACATCGCAATGACGCGATTCACCGTTTCAACCGTATCCGTGGTGTGGACAGTGCTCAGGACCAAGTGGCCGGTTTCCGCCGCATGAAGCGCGGTTTTCATCGTTTCCAGATCACGCATCTCGCCGACCAGGATAACGTCGGGATCCTGCCGCAAGGCGGAGCGTAAAGCGGGCCCGAAACCCTCCGTGTCGATGCTCACTTCTCTTTGCGTGATAAACGCCAACTTGTCGCGGAAAAGAAACTCGATCGGATCCTCGATGGTGAGAATATGACACCGCCGGATGGAATTAATGTAATCGATCATCGCGGCCAGTGTCGTGGATTTGCCGCTTCCGGTCGTTCCCGTGATCAGCACCAAACCCCGGTCCTCTTCCGCGATCTTCTTGAGAACCGGGGGCAGGTTGAGCTCCTCAATATGGGGAATGACGTCCGGGATAAGCCGGAAGACAAAAGAAATCGAGCCGCGCTGCTGAAAAACCGCGACCCGGAAGCGGCCGAGGCCGGCTGCGCCAAATGCGAGATCGACTTCGGCCCTCTGGCTAAGAATATCCTTCTGCCTGGTGCTAAGCAGCTGCTGGGCCAACTCGGCCGTATCTTCCCTCTTGATGGGAGTTGAGCCAGCCAGCGGCATCAATTCCCCTTGCACTCGAATGTGCGGAAGGGATCCGACCTTCAAATGAAGGTCGGAGGCCTTACGATCAACCGCGCAGCGCAACAACGCTTTCAGATCAATCATGGTCAGTCGTCGATTGTCAGCTTTTTCGTCCTGACCGGTGTCATCCAGCCGTACCGATCGTCAACTTTTCCTTCTACATAATCGAAGAATCTGCGCTGTATGACCGCCGTCACAGGTCCGCGTTTTCCCTCGCCGATAACTATGCGATCAATCGAACGAACCGGGGTGATCTCCGCCGCAGTGCCCGTCACGAAGACTTCGTCAGCCAAGTAGAGCATCTCTCGAGGTATCTTCTGTTCAACCACCTCATAGCCCGCGTCTCGTGCCAGGGTGATGACACTGTCCCGAGTGATCCCGGGCAAGATGGCGCTGTTCAGAGACGAAGTATAAAGCCGACCTCCCCTGACAAGGAAAATGTTCTCCCCGCTTCCTTCGCTTACAAAGCCTTCACTGTCCAAGGCAATCCCTTCCGCAAACCCATCAAGCGTGGCCTCCATCTTTATCAAAGCGCTATTCAGATAGTTTCCGCCTGCCTTGGCCATGCTCGGGAAGGTATTGGGGGCGGCGCGATGCCAGCTCGAAACACACAGGTCGACGCCGTTTTCCATCGCATCCTCTCCGAGGTAGCTGCCCCATTCCCAAACGATAATGTAGGATTCGATGGGCGCCGGAAGCGGATTGACGCCGATTGCCCCTGCACCGCGAAACACCAACGGACGGATGTAACACTGTTCCAGGTTATTCGCATCGATGGTCTGAAGGATAGCCTCAATGATCTCCTGCTTGGAGAACGGGATGTTCGCACGGTATATCTTGCAGGAGTCAAACAGCCGATTCACGTGCTCTGGCAGCCGGAAAACCTCCGAGCCGCGCGCCGTCTTGTAGCAGCGGATGCCTTCGAACCAGGAGGACCCGTAATGAAGGGCGTGGGCCATTACATGGACCGTAGCCTGCTCCCAGTCTATCAACTCACCATTGCGCCAGATCTTCTTGGCTCTGATCTCACTCATGCAGGAAGAATAGGCGCGAATACCCAAAGGTGTCAAACGAATGATGATGGGCCAAGGCCATAATCTACAGATGCGTCGTATAATGGCTTTCAATGGTCAAGGTCAGACTTTTCGCCTCTTTGCGGGAGGCAGCCGGACAAGCGGAGATTGAGCTGCCCTGGCAGGACACCTCTTGCTCCAGGGCGGTCTTCGACGAACTGGCCAGCCGTTTCCCTGCCCTGGAACGATTCCGGCCGATAACTCTGATCGCGGTCAACGAAGTCTACGCGAACTGGGAGACCCCGGTAGCGCCCGGCGATCGCATTGCATTCTTTCCTCCGGTTAGCGGAGGACTGTCATGATTCTCCTGACCGATAAACCTATCGAGCCGCTACGGCCCGAGTTACTCGAAAGCGTCCGCTGTCCCGGAGCCGGCGCCGTCGTGACCTTCGAGGGAATCGTCAGGCGTGAGTCCCGCGGACGCCCCGTGACCCATCTGGTGTATGAAGCGTTTCCGGAGATGGCCGTGCCGGAAATGCAGAAAATCGCGGATGATGCCCGCAAGCGCTGGCCGCAGATTGAAGCCGTCTCCATCGTGCATCGTACCGGCCTCTTGAATGTCGGTGAAACGAGCGTGTTGATCGCGGTCGCCTCGGCCCATCGCGCCGAAGCCTTTGAGGCCTGCCGTTTTATCATCGATTCCTTGAAAGCCACTGTCCCCATCTGGAAGAGAGAACATTACGCTGACGGGGCTTCGTGGATAGAAGGTCACGCCTGATGAAAGCGGCGGTTATCACGGTAAGCGACGGCTGCTTCGCTGGCGCTAAACGGGACGTTTCGGGCCCGGCGCTGGCTCGAATGCTCTCGGAAGCCGGCTGGCAGGTGCTCGGGATTAACCTCACGCCTGACGAGACAGACGCAATCCGAGCCGAAGTCGGCAAGGCGATCTCGGGCGGCGCGGACCTTGTCGTGCTCACCGGCGGAACCGGCATTTCTCCACGCGACGTGACCCCCGAGGCCGTTCGGCCTATGCTGGACAAGGAGCTTCCGGGGGTTTCAGAGCTGATGCGCCTTCGAGGCTTGGAACAGACCGAACGGGCCGCGCTTTCCCGATCACTGGCCGGTTCTGTCGGCCGGAGCCTGGTGGTCTGCCTGCCCGGAAGCGTCAAGGGCGCTGTCAGTTCGCTGACCGCGATCCTCAGCCTTCTCCCCCACGCCGTTGACCTGCTGCACGGAAGGACAAGTCACGGAAACTGAAAACCTCTCAGCGCCAAAATTGGCCCTAATACTCCCGCCTGCCCGACAGCGCGCGTGAGATGGTCACCTCATCGGCGTACTCGAGGTCGCTTCCAACCGGGATTCCGGAAGCTATGCGAGACACGCGCACGGAAAGAGGCTTGATCAGCTTGGAGAGATACAGCGCCGTCGCTTCACCTTCGATGGTTGGATTTGTAGCGACAATGACTTCTTCGACCTGCCCGTTCTCCAAGCGCGCCAGCAGGTTTTTCAGCTTCAAGTCATCCGGTCCGATACCGTTGATCGGTGATATCGCGCCGTGCAGCACGTGGTAAAGGCCCTTAAACGCGCCGGTCTTTTCAATTGAAAGGATATTGAACGGCTCTTCGACAACGCATATGACCTTGGGATCGCGGCGGGAGTCAGCGCAGAGACGGCATGGATCAACGTCAGAGATGTTGTTGCACACCGAGCAAAGAATCAGATTGGTTTTGAGCTCGAGAATAGCCTCCGCGAGTTTGCGGCAGTCTTCTGTCGAAGCCCGGATCAAGTGAAAGACCATTCTCTGGGCCGACTTCGGGCCAACGCCCGGCAGCTTTCTCAGCTCCGCGATCAGCTTTTGAATAGGATCAGAGGATTCAGTCATAACCGTGGTCAATTATCGCTTCAAGGGCGCTATCCCCAAGCCGCCCAGGATATCGCTTCCAAAGCCCGAAGCACTAGAATTAAGAGCCTCATCAACCCGGCGTCCAGCTTCGTTTACCGCCGCCACAATAAGGTCCTGCAACATCTCAACGTCATCCGGGTCTACGGCCTGGGGATCGATTTTTATCGAGAGAAGCCGCTTGGCGCCGTCCATCTGGACGGAGACCATCCCTCCGCCGCTGGCGGCTTCGACTTTCAGCTCGGCCATCTGGTTCTCCAGCTGTTCCTGCACCTTCTGGGCTTCTTTCATTAATTTCTGTAATTGCTTAGGGTTCATTCTTACTGTTCCACCTTTCTCTGAACGATGACCTTGCCCGGGTATTTTTCCATCAATCTCCGTATACCGGGATGATCGACAGGGTCGTGACTCGCCTTCACTTCCGCGCCTTCGCGTTCAACCACGATCTTGCACTCCACCCCGGTCAGCTTCCTGACCTGGTCTTTGATAACCTGCTGGCTTGCCGGCTCCTGAAGAATAGCAAAATGCGTAGTGGACGAAACCCGGGCCCGCAAAGTGCCGTTTTCGAGGGCCAGAGCGCCGCCGGATTTCGCTTCCAATAGCGCGCCGCTGATACGGTACTTGCCCTGCTGGTCGAGCGCCGACAGCAGTTGATCAATTATCGGATCGTCGGAATGGACTTCGGGTTTTTCGGAGAACCGATCGGGAACCGGTCGCTCAGGCGGGGCTTCCTTCGCACGGCTTTCTTGCGCGGGGGCGGATGTGGGCTGGGCGAGAGGCGCCGGGTTGGCAGTCGCTCGGTTCGGAACGGGCCGGCTGGCGTAAGGCCGCGAGGCCGGCTCTTTGACTGCGTCAACCCCACCCGTTTTCAATTGCCCGATAACCTCCTCGATCCGAGGTAGATGAGCCAGCTCAATCAGTTTGAGCAGGGTCATCTCGAGATGGATGGCCGGATGCAAGTGCCACTTCAAATCCCCCTCGGTCTTGTTCAACACGTCGTAAAAACGGATCAGGTCGATTTCCGAAAGTCGCTTTGCCTGACCCATCACCGCATCTTTTTCGGCGTCCGATAAATTGAGAAGTTTCTCGTCCCAGCCCGCCACTCGACAGATCATAAGGTTGCGAACATGCTCGACCAGTTTTCGGCAGAAGTTGAGCGGCTCAATCCCCTGTTCGACAAGTTCACGGCTCTGGCGGATGAGACCAGCGCGATCGCCCTCGAGAACGGCATCAAAAGCAGCCAAAACCAACTTGTCGTCAACTATGCCGAGCAGACTTCGAACGTCGTCATCGGTGACCCGGTTACCGGCAAAAGCGATAATGCGGTCAAGCGTTGACTGGGCATCCCGCATGCTGCCCTGGCTTTCGGAAGCAATGGCGCGCAGAGCATAATCGCCAATCTCGATTCCCTCCTCGCGGCAGATCAAGCGCAGCCGGTCGAGAATCAACGAAAACGGAATCGGCTTGAAATCGTATTGCTGGCAGCGAGAGGTGATAGTCACCGGGATCTTGTGATGTTCAGTGGTGGCCAGGATCAGTTTGACGTGCGGCGGGGGCTCTTCCAGCGTCTTCAGGAGAGCGTTAAATGCCTCGGTGGTCAGCATATGGACTTCATCGATAATGAAAATCTTGAAGCGGTCGCGTGCCGTACCGTATCTGACGCTCTCTCTTAATTCACGCACATCGTCAATGCGGCGGTTGGAGGCGGCATCGATCTCGAGAACATCCACGCTGCCCGAGGCGGCGATTTCCGTGCAGGAGACACATCGGCCACAAGGCCGGATCGTCGGACCCTCGTGGCAGTTCAGAGCCTTGGCAAGAATTCGCGCCGTGGTCGTCTTTCCAACCCCGCGCACGCCCGAGAATAGAAAGGCATGAGCGATGCGGCCGCTGGCAATGGCATTTTGGAGTGTTTTGGTAACAGTCTCCTGGCCAGTTACTTCTTCAAAGAACTGAGGGCGCCACTTTCTCGCCAGAACCTGATAGGACATGTTTCCTGTTATGCCACGATTCCTGGTCAGGCCCCGGGAGACCTGCGGCACACATGCTTGACCTCTTAATGCTGCTTCCTTCCGGACCTGACATGATTCGAGGGGCATGTTGCACAGGGCCCGAGACCTGTCATGCAACTGAGGGGATAACTATACCATCATAGCTCATGCGATGCAGCGTCAAGCATCGGGTATCAGCGTTTTACGCGCAGGTCGCGATGTTCGCGGGTTCCGGCCCGCGGATAGCGCAGATAGCACGGATAACGCGGATCAAATGCCCGCTTGGAGGGACGCAACAGACTTGACTTTCGCAAGCGTTAATCGGTGTAATGGGTGTTCCTCAGCACGGAGGAGTACCGAAGTGGTTGTAACGGGCCCGACTCGAAATCGGGTTGCCCGGTGATGAGCCGGGCACGTGGGTTCGAATCCCACCTCCTCCGTTTCCCTTTTGAACTCCGGATGCCCTTTCTCCCTCCGCGAAAACCTGTTTTGACTTGCCGGGGAAACCTGCTAAGCTACTTCTTTCGTAGACCACGGAGAGGTGTCCGAGTGGTTGAAGGAGCACGCTTGGAAAGCGTGTGTAGGGGAAACCTTACCGCGGGTTCGAATCCCGCCCTCTCCGTACCCTTCCGGTAAGCAGACTCGTGTCCGACTTCTGCGCTGTGCACTATGCTTCACTTACGGGCTGCAAGTACCGCCCTTATCAGTCTCGATCTCGATCACCTCTCGGATGGCCCTGATCAGGGCCGATGCTGTGTCCATAGATGAACTGCCTCACGAATGAACTCGTCGCCGCCTGCCTGTCTGTCCTCGAACTCTTCTCGAGTCATCGACACGTAGTTGATCTCGCGCTTCAGCTTTCGCTCGAGTTGGCGCACTGTAGTCTCTACCGCCGACGCATCTGGCTGCCCAATGATAAGCAAATCGACATCGCTTTGCGCATCGTCCTGATGGCGAGCGAAAGAACCGTGCAGATACGCCTCTTCAATCCCTGGTACGGTTTCGAGCGCTGCTCGCGGCAACGCCGTCAGGCCTACGGTCTTGAAAACGATGCTTCGCAGTTCTCGGTAAAGCGGGTGCTGCCGATTCAGTCTGAAGTGCTTTTGATTGCCAATCTTTTGCAAGAGGAAGATGCCATCGGCTTCGAGCCTCCGCAGCTCTCTTGATAGATTGGCTGGATCCGACTGCAGCAACTCAGATATCTCACGCAGGTGGTGGCTGGTTTCGGGATTTGTAAAGAGTAGGCGAAGAGATTCTGTCTGAGCTTCGATTTCAGGCTCGGTGTCATTGTCACAGAATACAACGCTTGTTGTAGTTGTATACAACGATACTTGCTAATAGAGATCGCCCTACCAGATCTTCACGCGCTTGTCGAGCAGTCGGCCGTCCCTGTGACGAACACGATAGAATGTTCTCGAACGTGATGGCGCTTTATGGTCCGGACCTCGCATATATTCAGGCGGTCGGGTTTGGCGGTCTGGCGTGCGGCGCAGCCCCAGAAATTGTGCGACTTCTCAAATCTGCCGCCATCCCGGTTCGCGACGTCGTGGACGCGGGGTGCGGGGCGGGAGTTCTGGCGGCGGCCCTGGTCGAAGCAGGCTTTTACGTAACGGGTATCGATAGCTCCACCGACCTTTTGACGGTTGCCCGTGCTCGCGTGCCGCAGGCACGATTTCTGAGTGCGTCCATTTTCGAAGTCGAGATCCCTTGCTGCCAAGCCGTTGTAGCGTTGGGCGAATCTCTCACCTACCACGACGAAGATGCGGACGCAGATCGGCTGGTCCAGAGCTTCTTTGAACGAGTATCAGCTACCCTTCCTTCTGGCGGAATGCTTATCTTCGACGTAATCGAAACTGGCGAGCCGCCACTTTCCGGTAAGTTTTGGAGTTCCGGTGAGGATTGGGCTGTGCTGTCCGAAACCAGCGAGGACCAAGCTGCACGTAAACTCGTCCGCACGATCGAAACATTCCGGCGAGTTGGCGACCTATATCGGCGTGGACGCGAAATCCATCACGTTCGTCTATTCGAAACCCAAGAACTTAGCAGTCAACTTGCCGGATTCGGTTTTGCAGTCCGAACTGGGCGAACTTACGGCGCACACGCCCTTCCGCCCCGCCGCAGGGCATTCTTTTGCACTCGGCAGTAGTGATCAACGGCTTGCAATTCTGTACAACAATTCCACTTCCCGCTACCAGATCTTTACGCGCTTGTCGGGCGGGCGGTAGAGGCGATCACCCTCCTTCACCTGGAAGGCCTCGTAGAACTCCGGCAGGTTCGCGACCACCCCGTTGCAACGGTACTCGCTCGGTGAATGCGGGTCGGTTTTCAGCCGGTTCAGCAGCTCTTCGTCCCTGTAAAGACGAGGCCAGATTTGTGCCCAACCGATGAAAAACCGCTGATCTCCGGTCAAACCGTCGATAACCGGCGCTTCGCGTCCATTCAACGCTATCTTGTAGGCCCGGTACGCGATGGTCACCCCGCCCAGGTCGCCGATATTTTCCCCGACCGTGAGCGCCCCATTTAGTCTATGACCGGGCAGCGGCTCATACTCACTGTACTGATCGATCAGCATTTTCGCCCGCTTTTCGAATTCGGTACGATCCCGGTCGGTCCACCAGTTCCGCATGTTGCCGTCACCGTCGTACTTGCTTCCCTGGTCGTCGAAGCCGTGCCCGATCTCGTGGCCGATGACCGCGCCGATGGCGCCATAATTGACTGCGTCATCAGCGGCCAGGTTGAAAAACGGCGGTTGCAGGATCGCCGCCGGAAAGACAATCTGGTTCATCGAGGCGTTGTAATAGGCGTTAACGGTCTGAGGGGTCATGGACCATTCATCCCGATCGACCGGCTTACCGAGCTTGGCCAGATCACGATCCATTTCAAAGGCAACCGCGCGCCGTACGTTACCCACCAAATCCCCCGGCTTGATATCGAGCTTTGAGTAATCTCTCCACTTGTCGGGATAGCCGATTTTCGGAGTGAACTTTTCGAGCTTGGCCAAGGCCTGTTTCTTAGTCTCTTCCCCCATCCAGTCGAGACTTTGAATTCCCTGACGGTAGGCTTCGATCAGGTTCTCTACCAGAGCTTCCATTCGCGCTTTCGCCTCAGGCGGAAAATGGCGCTCCACGTAGATTTTTCCCACCGCTTCTCCCAAGGCGTTCTCGACAAGGTCGACTCCTCGCTTCCAGCGGGCCCGATTCTCGGTCATTCCTCGGAGCGTGCGCCCGAAAAACGCAAAGTCTTCGTCCACGAACTGTTTGCTCAGATACGGCGCCGTCCCGGTGATCACGTTCCATTTAAGCCAGTGCTTCCACGTCTGAAGAGGCGTATCGGCAAGAGCCTTACCCATGGCTGTGAGGTAACTCGGCTGCCGGACGATGACGTACGGCACGTTGCGCGCGCCCAGACCTTCAAAGTAGCGATTGAACGGAAAATTCGGGCTTTCCTGTTGGAGCACTTCAAGCGTTCGCTTGTTGTAGGTCTTTTCACGGTCACGGCTCTCCACGCGAGTCCAGTGCGCCTCCGCCAGCCTTTTCTCCAGGGCGAAAACCGCAGCCGCTGCCGTCTTCGCATCGGGAATGCCCGCGAGAGTGAACATCTTCTCGATGTGTGCGACGTATTCACCTCGGATCTTCTCGAATTTCGGGTCATCAGAAAGGTAATAATCGCGATCGGGCAGGCTGATCCCCGCTTGGGAGAGGTACACGGCATAGGTGTCTGACTTCCTGGCGTCCGGGGAAATCAATATGCGGACCAATGAACCGATCCCGCCCCGCTGGAACTCGGCCATGATGCTGACCAGGTCGTTCGTATCGGAGATCCGGTCTATCCGGGCCAAGTCAGCGGCAATCGGCCGCATTCCCTCAGCCTCGACTTTAGTCTCGTCCATGAAGCTCAGATAGAGATCGCCGATCTTTTGTGCTTCCGACCCCGGGGAGTTCTTCCTGGAGGCAGTCTCCTCGATGATTGCCCGCAAAGCTTGCTCGGCCTTTTCTTCCAGGGCGGTGAACGCCCCGTAATTGGATCGATCGGGAGGAATGACCGTCTGCTTCAGCCAGACGCCGTTCACGTACCGATAAAAATCGTCCTGGGGCCGAACCGTCTTGTCGAAGTTGGCAAGCTCGACGCCTGATCCGAGCGCCGCCGCGGCGGACAGACGTACCCTGGTCGACGCAGGGATGACCAAAATCGCAAACAGCAAGGCCAGAATGCTCAATTCCCTTTTTCTTTGCATGATGGTGTTCAGGATCTGATTCATGGTTCTCTCTTTCAAGACAACCGCCTGCTGCGGGGCAGAGTTTCATTTTACATGCTTGTTCCGCCCAGGGATGGGTGCCACTCTTGCTTCATCGACTCTAGCGACGGTCGGTGCTCGCGTCTTTCCCGATCGATGTACTTCGATATATCCTGAGGGCCACTCGCAGGAGGAGGGACAAAAGCTCATGAGCGCAGAAAGGATTGACGCGGCCTATCAACTAGCCGCCGAACGCTACAGAGAACTGGGCATCGATACTGAAGCCGCCATGGAAAAACTGAGCGGCATTTCTATTTCTTTGCACTGCTGGCAAGGCGACGATGTAGGCGGGTTCGAGCAGCAAGGGACTGAACTAGGCGGCGGACTTGCGGTAACCGGCAATTACCCTGGAAAAGCTCGAACACCCGACGAGCTGCGCTGTGACGCCGAGAAAGCTTTTTCTCTGATACCCGGCAGACACCGCTTCAGCCTCCACTCAACTTATGCCGAGCCCCGGGGCAAGCGCCGTGAGCGAAACGAACTCGAGCCGGAAGACTTCCAAACTTGGATAGACTGGGCTGCCGCTCAGGGCATTGGACTCGATTTCAATCCTACCTATTTCTCGCATCCCAAAGCTGCCGACGGGTTTACGCTGGCTCATTCGGATGCGGGCATCCGGCGATTTTGGATCGAACATGGAATCGCCTGCCGCAAGATTGGCGCGGCAATGGGCAGGAAGCTAGGGAAGACGTGCGTGACGAACTTCTGGATCCCCGACGGCTACAAGGACATACCGGCCGACCGGAAGGCGCCGCGGGAACGACTGGTTCAGTCTCTGGATGAAATCTTCAAGGAAGAAATTGACCCGAAACTCAACCTCGACGCGATCGAAGGCAAGCTCTTTGGGATGGGAGTCGAGAGCTATACGGTTGGGTCCCATGAATTCTACCTGGCCTACGCCGTAAAGAACCAGAAGCTGTTGTGCCTGGACGCAGGACACTATCATCCAACTGAAACGATTGCGGACAAGATCAGCTCCGTGCTGATGTTCTTGCCCGAGATTCTCCTGCATGTCAGCCGGGGGGTCAGGTGGGACAGCGATCACGTGGTGATCCTGAATGACGATCTCCAGGCCCTTGCGCAGGAATTGGTGAGGGGTGGTTTTCTCGATCGGACGCACATTGGGCTTGATTTCTTCGATGCCACGATCAACCGCGTGGCCGCCTGGGTCATCGGCGCCCGCGCCACCATTAAAGCGTTGCTGATG
>DAOTAI010000132.1:0-11600 GCA_035593865.1 Acidobacteriota bacterium | reverse complement strand
TCGTCAGGAAAGGGCAGGCTCAGATACAACCGGGGTTTTTCAGCGGAATCGAATTTTGAAGCGCTGACCCCTTTCCTCCTCACTGAAAGTGTCTCATCTTAATGACACGCCTTTGGAAGTCGGCTCTTGTTCTGTCCCCTGGATAGTGATTCGCATCAAGCGGAGTCCCAAACCGCTCGTTGAAGCGATTGAGCTTGGAAAGGCCCCTAATCAAGTTTTCCGGATCCAATTCGAGATGCAGAAGAGTAAGAATGGCCACGCCGTCGCACCAAAGCTCCAACTCTTGAATTTTTGGATAGTCGTTCCGCCTTCGCGCTGACTGATACTCTTCCCAGACATATTCGTGACCGACTTCGTGGGCGATGATCGCCAGAAGTTCATCAGCAGTCAACAGGCGGAGGGCGGGCTCAGAAACCAGGACCACACACCGGGCATGAATCGCAACAGCGGCCTGAAAGGCCCCGATTACCTTAATCTCGACAATCCCGACTCGGTCATGGTATCGCAAGACCTGGTCGACATTCTTGAGTTTGTCCGCCAGATACCCTTTCAGACGAATTTCGCCTTTTGGCGGCAGCGACGCCATTACTCGCGCCTTGAACTCAGGCGACACTTTCGGGGGTCGCACGGCTCTCAGAGACATCTGGTGACCACCTTCGATGATCTGCTGCAATCGACGGAACGCTCTTTCCGCTACCGAGTCAGAGGAGTTCCTCTTGAGCAAAGCCGACGACTGCGGTGTCGGCTCGCCGTGCATTCCCTCCCCAATCTGAAGAGCGAAGCAAAAACACAAAATTCTCCATCCTGCCATTGGGTATTCCTCCGGTTGCTCTGTCGGGAGGAATAACCGGCGAGTGTGGAGGAAGTCCTGTAGGGACGCCGTATTTATTCCGAAAGTTGAAGGAATGGACGTGAAGGAAATCTGACGAAATTTTGAAAAGCAGGAGATTCAGCAGCAAAGATCCAAGGGCGGCAAATCATTCCACCACCACAAAGGGGAACCGGCAAGGATTGCTGCTTTACAAGGATTGCTGCTTTATTGGAAGTTCTCGACCAGCATGAGATCGCTTTCCTCTCTATCCCTCCGGGCGAAGAGAACCGAGCGGCCGTCTGGCGTCGCCGTGGGAGCGGGAACCGGGTGGATCACTTCCACAATTGGTTTAACGTCACCGGAGCTGAAGCTATAGAAGCTCAAGAAGGAAGAGCCCGAACGGGTCCTTTCGGAGAGAAAGAAAATGCCGCCCTCTGCCATGGCGAAACAGGAATAGAAGTTTATCGTTTTCAGGAAAAACTCTTCTTGTCCCCCCTCAACAGGAACTCGGTAAATACCTTCTGGATATCGATAGAAGTACACGAAGCGGCCATCATACGACTCCAAACCCCAGGCGCCGCGCTTGGCAACGAATCGAGGCTCGCCACCCTCTGCCGGTATCTTCCAGAGCTCTCCTCTATTCGGATTGGATCTGGTGTAATAGATCCAGTTCCCATCTCTCGACCAGCGTGGCATGGCACCCGGATGGCTGTCATCCGTCAGCCTTGTTGCTTGCTCACCGGTCGAGGACGCGACGTAAATGTGCGGGGCCCCTCCTGCCCACGAGTCGTAAGCGATACGGCTCGCATCGGGAGACCAGCTAGCCGCTCCGCCAATCGGTCCCGAGAAATGGGTCAGCTGGAACGGATTGCCGCCGTCGCAATCACAGACCCAAACTTCATGAAATCCGGATCTTTCGGAGACGAAAGCAACCTTGCGGCCGTCCGGTGAGTAAGCCGGCGACCGGTCGAGCCTCGTCGAAGCAATCACTGGTTGGGGGTCACTGAACTTGCCCGAACTAGACCTGTCCGTTCGGTAAATATTGGAATCCCATAGCTCTCGCTCAAAAACCAGTCGTCGGGCGGCGTGTGATATGTCGAAGTCAGGCGCTTCGTGCGGCTCGCCGCCCCAAGCCATTAATCGTCGTATCCTCCCCGGCTCGAGAGGGTCGATACGCCAGAGATGGCCTGCAAAACTGTACAGCACGCTCGCTCCATCGGCTGACCAGCGAGGGCTTGAAAGCTGATTATTCTCAAACGTCAACCGCTTTGGTTCTGCCCGGGGACTTACAGTCTCGGACAGGGGAAGGAGGTAAAGGTCTTTTGTCGTCCAGTTCAACTCCCGCATGAAAACGAGATTGCGGCCATCAGGCGAGACGGCCGGCTGAATGTCGTACACGTGTTCCGGTGGCGCCGTCAGCCAGGATTTTTCGCCTGTTTTTACCGAAATCTTCACGAGGCCTGCGCTTGTCTTGTCTGGGACAGAGGAAATCAGGGAGGTTCCGTCCGGCATCCATGCCGAAGTGAAGCAGACTCTGTTCCGCGAGGACGAGCTATCCTTCGTTGGCACTGTCAGCAATACCCGCTCCCTGTATCCATGGGTTGGCATCAACAGCAACTGTTCGGTAGTGCCGTTGCGCCGGGCGAAGGCAATGTAATTCCCGTCCGGCGACCAGGCGGGATTGATGTCGTCGGCCCGGTCATCCGTACGGCGAGTCAGCTCACGAGTCTCAATCGCCTGCACGTAGATGTCCCAATTGCTCTCCTCGCCGGATCCTTGACAAGCAAATGTCACATGATTGCCGTCCGGAGAGAAGCTGGGAGACTCCTCGTTTCCGGGCAGACTCGTAAGGATGGATCTCTGCGGCAAGCTGGGTTCGATTGCGATGGGGTCCTTCTTCTGTTCAATCCAGAACCAGCCGATTCCCAGAAGAATAACGGCGACGGGAACCAGCCACCACCGGGCCAAGACTCTTCCAACCACCAAGGGCCCGACCCGTCTCGTGTCTGTCGCCGGCAGTTGTTTGACCGGAGCAATTAACCGATACCCCCGTCGCGGCACAGTCTCGATGAATTTCGGGTTTCGCGCGTCATCACGGAAAGCCTTTCGTAGCTCTGAAATGGCATGGGTCAGGACATCATCAGTAACGAAGGTGTTCGTCCACACCGCCTGAATCAGTCTCTCTTTGGGAACTACTTCACTTGGGCACCCGGCCAGATATATAAGGACTTCCATCGCCTTCGGTTGCAGGCTGATGGTCTGATCGTCCCGGACCACTCTTCCCACGTCCGGCTGAACAAGACATTCTCCTACATAGAAACTCGCTGGCACTGCATCTCCCCAACGCTTGTGTAGGATGGTGTTAGTCTAGCAAATCTTGGTTCCCCGCTGAAATCCGGCTCTCAGATGCACACGGGCGGGCTGTCGCAAATCCGGCGACTGCATTAATTACTGTTGCACGGTCCACACAAGGTCGCGAGCAGATGAGATCACCGGGGAGAATTCTTAATGGTCCGCCGGGACTTATTCCCGAAGGCTTAACTGGCGCGCCTGCCGCGACTCGAACGCGGGACCTACGGATTAGAAGTCCGTTGCTCTATCCAACTGAGCTACAGGCGCGCGCTTGATTTGGAATGACTCAGTGAAATTTTGACCTTAATCGTTCTCGGTCGTGCCCGGCTTCAACACTGCATCGCCAAATCTTCAGGTCTGACGCCACCAAGGTTCTTGACCGCACCAGCCAGTAATGTACGCGAAAGTCGGGAGGGCTTGCAACTGGTCAGAACGTCCGTCATGCGACGATTAAGGCGGGCGACGTGGTTTCCGCGGTGATATTATCGGGAACCATGAGACAACGCGGCATTTCGAGACGAACAGTGATGAAGAGCGTCGGTGCCCTGGGAGTGGTGGGAGCAAAGAGCCAAGGCACGGACAAATCCTTGAAACGTCCATCTCGCAAGGGAATTACTTCTACCAAGCCGGCCGACTATGCCGAGCAGATTGCCCGGCGCGTCAACGACACACTTTTGGTGGACTCCCACGAGCATCTCCCGGACGAGAGCGCACGACTGTCCGGAAGTTATGCCAAACACAGAAAGATAGCAGACGATTGGTCGCTGATTCTGAGTCATTACCTGGACGACGATTTCATCAGTGCGGGGATGTCCAAAGAGGCCTACGACGCGTTCTACGCGTCCGATCTCGACCCCCTGGCCAAGTGGCGGCTGATCGAGTCGTTCTGGCCGGCTGTGAAAAACACTGGCTACGGGCAAGCCGTCATGATTGCGCTGCGCGATCTTTACAGCATCAGCACACTGTCTGCGAAAACAGTCGAGCGGGTCGCCGTCTCATATCGCGAGTCCCTGAAACCAGGACTATATCGCCGAGTGCTTTGCGAACTGGCGGGATTAGATTCCTGCCAGGTGAACGCAGGTTCCTTTCACGAATCAGACATGCCCGACCTGCTGCTCCAAGATATCAGCATCGTCGGCATGCACATGGGCCCGGACCTCGACGCTTATGGCAACCAGACCGAAGTCAAGGATCTTGCCGACTGGCATAGCGTGATTGACCGGTGGTTCGAAAAGTACGGCCCGTATGCGGTGGCCGTCAAGTCACAGGCCGCCTATTCCCGCGGACTCGATTACGAGGACGTACCCGCGGAGCGAGCGGCCCCGGTCTTCAAGCGGCTCCTTTCGAAGGAGCCGGTTAGCGCCGAAGAGCAAAAACTCGTCCAGGATCACCTCTTCTGGTATGCAATCATGAAAGCTCGCGATTTCAATCTGCCGGTCAAGCTCCACACCGGCTACTATGCCGGCAATAACGGCATGCCCTTGAATCGAGTAGCCGGGAACCCGGGAGCGGTGAGCGAGATCGTGCGTCGGGCGCCGGATACAACCTTTGTCCTCATGCATATCAGCTGGCCGTACTACGAAGACCTGATCGCGCTGGCAAAGCACTACACCAATGTCACACTGGACATGTGCTGGGCCTGGATCCTGAACCCGGCAACCAGCACCGAATTCCTCGAGCATTACCTGATGACTGCCCCTGTCAACAAGATTCTCACTTTTGGCGGGGACTATTCTACCGTCGAGCCGGTTTTGGGCCACGCCGCGATGTGTCGTCACGGGATCACCCGCGCGTTAATCAATCTGGTCGATGAAGGATGGTTGACGACGGACAGTGCCTTGGAACTCGTCGAACCGATCATGTGTGGCAATGGGCGACAGATCTTTCGCCTCGAGGAGAAAAAAGCCGCCTGCAGGAAAGCACCCTGGCTGGCGAAGAGATAAAGCCGGAATATACAGAGTAGAGCCGCTGCGGCCCTGTCTTATCCGGAGCCCAAGGCGCCAGGTTTCAAACCGGAATTCGACAACACCTGGAGCACCCGCCCCAGAAAGGCTTTCATTTTCTGCCTTGGATCGCCCGATCCCAGCGTCTCCAAAGGCAAATAGCCGCGGTAGCCATGATCGCGGATGATTTTGAACAGGCGTTCGAGATCCGTGGGCACTTCCCGATCATTGAAGAAGACGTTCTCTTTGATCTGCCAGGTGACGGCATAGGGAATGGCTTTGACGATATCTGCGTAAGGATCCGGAGTTCGAAAGCCCCCAATGTCCAGGTGAGCCGCGAGCCACGGAGAGTTGACAGTCTCCAGGATTCGAACCAGATGCTCCGCGGTGTCAATAAAATCACGATGGTTTTGAAGCGCCAGTATGACTCCAGATTGCTGGGCCTGCTCCGCGCATTCGTTCAAGTGCTCCACCAGCCACTTGTCAATTTCGGCAGGCGGATGTCCGCCATCCGGCTGGCCGGCGAAAACTCGCAGCAGGGGTGCACCCAGTTCCGCCGCAACTTCAAGCCACTGCTTCACATGCTCCACGTCGGCCTTGCGCCGAGCGCTATCCGACACGGTAAAGTTGTTCCGAACTCCGGTCCCACTGATGTCCAGTCCCAGCAGGAAAGTCTGACGTTTGATCTGGTTGATATAAGTCCTCGAAGGGGGTTGCGGGTAGCCCGGGAAATAGTAACCGGTCGGATCAACGGCCTGAAAGCCGAGCGTTGCGCAGTAATCGATGACCTGGGGGAGGGTCATCGTCCCGTCTCTCAACAGCGAGTTGAACGTATAAAGATTGCAGCTGAGCTTGAGGAGAGGCTCTCTCTTCTGAGCATTCAGCGAGTTGAACGTCAAGAATGGAATGGCAAGTGTCTTCCCGATAAAGCTGCGACGATCAAAAGAGAACATCTGCCGCCTCCCGCGAATGGTTTCATTGTAGCGGAAAAGCAGGCGCGGGGTTTCGAAAGTATCCACCAATCGATCGTCTGCCGCATACACTCGCGGGGGTTCGATACAACGCGCCATAAAACCGCGCGTCACTCAACCGCCGCGGATTGGCGTTTCTCAGCCGACGCCCGGGCTTGCTTGCCTAAACGTACCCCCGCCCGGGTAGTCGCCAATCGATTTAAGCAGGTTGTTCAGGTCCGACTCCGTTTTAGGGTCGCGAAAGTGGGGAATTTTGTTGGCCAAAAGTGGGGATTTTTGTTGGCCGGTCACACTGACCCCGTTTAGGGCCGCGCGGGCTCGCGAGCCCGCGCGGGCAGAACGGTCAGGATGACAACTGTACGAGTTTCGGTCCCTGGGTTTTCTTTTTCAGGACCATTTCCTCGTAGTAGGCGCGTACCTGGGCAGCCTCCTTGGCGGCCTTCCGGCGCAACAGCTTCTCGTCGCGGGTAGTCTGAGGCAGGGTGCTCTTCGGACGCACACGCTCGGCATCCTCTTTTCGGATCACCAGAGAATGGTCGTAACTGGAAAGATCCACGTTTTTCCCGCCGGCGTAGATCTGATGACGGCCATGTTCCTCGTACCACTTGGCCACGGTGGCGTTCATGTGCATGTGCTCGATAATGTTGCGCCAGCCGTGCCCGGTGTTATAGGCACAGAAGGAAATCTCACCTTCCTGGGTGCCGTACGGGATAATGCACATCTCGGTCCGACGGAAATCGTAGTTGAAGAGATCCTGGAACCACATTCCCGCGATGAACAGGAAGTTCCAGGGGTCTTGTCGGCGCTCGACTCCTTTCCCGTAATTCTTGCCGGTCAGGCCAAAGCTCTTATCGAACTTCTTCAAGAGATCAACCAGGGCCAGGCTGGCAGGCGCACGGAAGGGCTTGTAATTCTTGAAGAGCGCCAGTGCCATCATGAAGTTCGAGAAGAAGGGGCCGCGGGCAGCATCGGTCAGCTTACGGATATCGGCCACTAGACCCGGGATGTCGAGGAATTCCGGCACCGGCGCCGCTTCTTTCGTTTCCTTGTTAATCATCAGCGCCGTACCGACCCCGCAGTTGGGATGACAGCTGCAGGTGACCTGCCCCCAGTCTGCCTGGGGCCCATGGACCAGATCAGCGAAATCCGCAAAGGTGCCCATCAGGGAAAGTGGGAACCAGTGCTCGTTCACCGTCAACCCCGTCTGCAGGCGGACGTCACGTGCCATGTGAGAGAGGGTGTAGCGCTGACGAGCACGTCTCTCGTCCGTGATTTGCTCATCCCGCCCGGTAAAGGAGACCGGTTGAAAAGCGATGAAGGCAATCTTCTTGGGGTTGTCCATCGCAAACCGGATGATCGGCCCGACCTGGTCGTTGTTTACGCCATTGACCAGGGTGGTTACGAGGATGATGTCCACACCGGCCTTGTGAAGATTCTCGATGGCCCGCAACTTGACGTCAAACAGATTGCCGATTTTCCGGTGACTGTTGGCGTCGTTCCCGATGCCGTCGAACTGGAGATAAGCGTAGCGCAACCCGCATTCTGCCGCTTTCTTCGCAAAATCCTGACTCCTGGCGAACTCAATCCCGTTGGTGGCCGCCTGGACACTGTTGTAACCGAGCTTTCTCGCATACTTGATAGCCCGGAAGAAGTACGGCGACATCGTCGGCTCGCCGCCCGAGAATTGAACCGACATCTGACGCCGGGGCTTGATCTCCATCGCATTGTCGAGGATCTCTCGTATGTCGTCCCACGAAAGCTCATGGACAAACCCGACCTGGTTGGCGTCCATGAAGCAGGGGTCGCACATCATGTTGCAACGGTTCGTCAAATCCACCGTTAGCACAGACCCTCGCCCGTGGCGAATGGAACTCGATCCATGATTGTGCAGGTGCTCGTCGTTGTGAGCAGGAATGTCCCGGCCCGGGAAATTCTGTTCTATCCACCTCAGGAAATTCGCGTCAATCGCCATGATGTCCTCGAACTTTCCGTGCTCGGGACATTCCTTGACCATCCAAACCTGGCCGTCCCTTTCGACGATCTGCGCTTTAATCTCACCTACCTTCTCGTTGATCAAGATTCGATAATCCTCTTCCCCGCTCAGAATCCGCTCCCGTGCCTCGATAACGCATTTGGGACACAGTGAATCGGTTTCGCGCGGCCATCCCAGAGTAGGTTTCGTCTTCTGCCACGACTTTGGTAACGGTTTATCGGACCACTTCGGGATGAACGAAGCAGCCGGTCGCAACTGATTAAAGAACTGAATCCCATCGAACAGGCCCCGCGCTGCCAGGCATACAGCACTGTCGACGTATTTCAGGATCCGCTTTCCTCGGTACCTCGGCATCGTAACTCTCCTCCCGTGAAAGTAACGTACTCGTCAATAACAATTGAATTATTGATCAGTATGAAAACCCGTCGACAGCTAATCAATACCCAGCGAATGAGTCTGAGGGTGAGGTTTTTTCTTTTCGCGAAAAGTGATCCCTTCGAAGATATGCCTCAGGGAATTGAGGCGGTTTTAAGAAAGGGGATTCACAAAATAGGTATTTTCAAAAAGAGGGACAAGATCGGTCCCGGCCCTAATGCCTGGCCAGCTTCCCCATTTCGACCATTTCGACTTTTTCTTCTGACTGGAGGTCCGTAGGACCGGCACGTTTGTAGAATCCGGTGAAAGCTTTGACCCAGGTCCGTCAGGACCGACACGTGAATGGCAGCTGTGCCCAAGCGGCAAAACTAACCTTTTGCATGCAGACACTGACAGGTGAGGAGGCGATGCAGGAGTTCACGTGCCGGTCCTGCGGACCTTGGTCTCACACCTTTGGTCGTTTCTACAAACGTGTCGGTCCTGACGGACCTCTGATGCGACTGCCACCGGCCTGGTGGTGGTCAGGGAGCAGGACGACAGGTCTGGACGCGCTCGAAGTTTGACGAAAATACGGAATCGCCTAAAGTGGCCCCCCAAAGGGGGTAAAATTGGCCCAAGAGCGCCTAATGCGCTCCTGCAAGGCTGAAATTACACCACCTAAGTCACGTAGGAAAAGGCCATTCGCGCTCACTTGTAAGTAATTGATGAATAAAAAGTTAGAACCACATGAAACCCTGTTAAGAAAGCCTCTTTAGAAAGCCGACTGCTTGTAAGTTAGGTGAGATTTGCGTATCTGCGTAGCCGGTTCACTACTCGAGCTGAACGAGACCGCCGCCGCAGACCGGACGATGATCTGGGGTATGCTTGGGGGTCCGCCTGGGAGCGCGTTGCGGAATACGGTACTCCTGCGGAGCTCTCCAGAAATCGGCCATTGAGGCATGATGAACACAGGAAACCGTGCAGTAAGGAGCGCAGCCTTTCCGGGTGCGGAACTCGCGACGGATATCGTCCAAGGTGTATTCCTCCAGCGGGATGCCGGGATAGCCGCGCTGCTGCGAGCAGTAATGAACCAGGCCGTCCTCGCACACATACAGGTACCGGGCGCCGGCTCTGCAAGCCCAATTGTTGGGTTTTCCAGCCGCCAGGTTCTCTTGGAAATAGCGGTAAATGCGTGCGTAGCCTTTCTTTCCGACCGATTTGAGCTCCTCAAAGACTTCCGCCTCACGCCCGTTTAGCGGCCGCAACCGGCCCTTTCCATCATGAATAATCCCGACTGTGCAGGTGAATCCGAGGGCGACAGCTCGCTTACCGATGACCAAGGCATCGTCCGGATTGCGTACTCCCGAACCCAGGACCGAATTGATGTTGACTTTGAAGTCGGCAAGTTCGGCGAGGTAGCACAGCTTCTTGTCCAATACTCGCAAGCTCTTTTTCGACACTTCATCGGGCTCGATGTTGTCGATACTGATTTGAAGATGTTCGAGTCCAGCCTGGTTCAGTTGCGCGATCCTTTTTCGCGAAAGCAGGTAGCCGTTGGTGATCATGCTGGCAACCATTCCACGGCTTCGAATATGAGCGATAATGACTTCAAGTTCGGGATGCAGCAGCGGTTCCCCACCGCTCAGAGTAATGACGGATGTTCCCAGATTCTTCAGCAGGTCCACTCGCCGCAGTATTGCGTCGGTGACGACTGGAGCAGAGGAGTCATCATATTCGTTGCAGTAGGAGCATGCCAGATTGCAGCGCCGTACGGGAATCAGGTGGGCCAGGATTGGATGATCAGTTGAAAGCAAGGCCTTTGCTGCCACCTTCCACTCACGCAGCGTGGTCCGTATTCCCCGTAGTCTTCGTCGGCGCATTTAACTTCCCCTCCTCAGAGTCAGCCTTCACATTAACATAAGTGAAAATTAGTTCCGCTTCAATAACCTCCGAGTAAATAAGTTGCTTCCTGATTGCCACAGCTGCGGGCTCTTTTGCGTGTTAGGATGGACGCAAGGTCGAGGCGGGAGACGACCTCAAGGGGTTCTGGGGTGGGCGATGGGATTCGAACCCACGGCCACAGGGGCCACAACCCTGTGCTCTGCCAGCTGAGCTACGCCCACCACAGGAAAACCTGTATTGTAGTACTAATCCGATCGTCTGGGCAAATTCGTTGTTGCGATTCGTTGTTGCCGTCGAAAGGAGCTTTCAAGGGACTCCGGGTCTGCTCGACGGCCTCGCAGATGACGCGGGAGGCGCGGATCACGGAGATCGACGCTGATCAGGCATTGCTGCGGGGTTGTTTCCGCGCTTGACATTACGACTTGACTGCCGCATAAGGGGTTAGTCTTTGAACCGCTCAATGCCGGTTCTTATCTAAACCAATCGTGAACCATGAGATCTTATTTGGAGGAAAAGGATATGCGCTCTAACCGGGTTCTTTCGTCGGCCGCCTTGTTGCTCATTCTCGCCATAGCAAGTTTGAACGCCCAGAACCAGGAGCCGCCGAGGGTAACGTTTTTCCCTCAGCTCGCCGTCGGGGGCGGGGCAGCCGGTGGCTTTTCTTGTGACTTTTTTATCACAAACCAGGGCATTCGAGCGGTGGACGGAGTGATTCTCCGGATCTTTGACAACAACGGGGCGCCCTTGGTGGTTCAGACTCAGGACTTTGGTGCGACGTCGACCATGGAGTTCAATCTGGCGGCTGGCGAGACCCGGGTTATCCCAATCACGGGGGGAGACGCGGTCGTGGAGGGTTACGCAGTTTTGCAATGCCCGCGGCTATCCCCTGTTCGAAGCACGGTGGTCGTGAGAGCACAAACGGGTGGAGTGGTCTTCACTCAACTTGGAGTGCCAGAGCAGCATCCTTTCAGTCATTTTTCGTTTGCGGCAGAAGTCAGACCAGGGATCGGCACCGGCCTGGCACTGGTTAATCCAGCGCCATCCGCGCAAGACCTGGTGATTTCGCTGATCGATCAGGCCGGTACGCTTCAAGGGACGAAGATTCTGACTCTTCAGTCGGGGCACCACCTCGCCCTGTTTCTGGACGATCCGAGGCTGTTCGGTGCAGGATTGAACTTCACGGGCACCGCCACCGTCTCCGGCGCCGACCATTTTGGCTTGCTCGCCCTGCGCCTGGAGAACGCTAACGATCCACAAAACGTCGTTCTAGGCAC
>DAOTAI010000646.1:0-1850 GCA_035593865.1 Acidobacteriota bacterium | reverse complement strand
CATCTACCTTTCTAGAACAGTCCTTTGACTTTTCCCGTTTCCACATCAACATCGATCCGTCGGAAGGCAGGGTTTGACCCGGTGCCGGGCATTAGACTGATTGAGCCGGTACAGGGGCAGAGAAACCGCGCTCCGGAGTAAATCAGGATGTCGCGAATGGGAAGTATCCAACCTTTCGGCACCCCCTTCAGGTGAGGTTCGTGACTGAGGCTCAGGTGAGTCTTGACCATCATGGTCGCGTAGTCATCGTAGGCTTCATCCGCCTCAAAGGCCCGAGCCTTGGATTCGGCCTCTGGACTCCAAGAGACTCCGTCCGCGCCGTAGACTTCTTTAGCAATCAGTTCAACCCGATCGCGCAGCTTCATTTTAAGAGGATAGAGGAAGCGAAAATCAGTCTTCTCGTTAGAGGCATCGATAACCGCATCGGCAAGCTCAAGCGCTCCATCGCCGCCTTTTGCCCAGTGTTCCGCTACGGCGCACCGGGCGCCCATAGCTTCGACGGTGCGTCGCACCATCCTGATTTCGTCCTCGGTGTCACTGGAGAAGCGATTAATGCAAACGACGGGGTTGATGCCAGATTTCCGGATCGTGTTGAGATGGTGGATCAAATTGGGCAGTCCTTTGTCGAGAAGGCAGAGATTCTCTTTCTGGTACTCGTCTGGTAGGGGCAGTCCGGGGATCACCTTAGGCCCGCCCCCGTGCATCTTGAGAGCTCGGATAGTGGTGGTCAGAACTGAAACGCTCGGTGTGAGCCTGCTGTATCGGCATTTAACGTTCCAGAATTTCTCGAAGCCGATGTCTGCGCCGAATCCACTCTCCGTGACGTGATAGTCGAAGAGTTTCAGACCGAGCCTATCCCCAATCACCGAAGACTGACCGATCGCGATGTTGGCAAAGGGCCCTGCATGAACCAGACACGGCTGGTACTCGGTTGTGCTGCACAGGGTCGGATTAATCGTATTGCGCATCCAGGCGCACATGGCTCCCGCCACCTCAAGGTCGCCCGTCGTAACCGGACGCCCCTTCTTGTCGAATGCCACGGTTATTTCTTCGAGACGTCGTCGGAGTTCGGCCAAGTCACGTACAATAGCGAGAATCGCCATCAACTCGGAAGCGACGGCGATCGTGAATTTGGACTGCATGACAAAGCCGTCCGATCGGCCTCCTAAACCGATGATAATGTTGCGGAGTGACTGGGCGCAAAAATCGATCACCCACCCCATTTCCACCCGAGTAGGATCAATATTCAGACGGCGCATCTTGCTCAAACGCGCCAGTTGCTCGTCGTCGTAGTTTCGCTCATGCTGCATCCGGGCGGTGAGGGCGACCATGGCGAGGTTATGGGCGTTCATAATGTCGTTGATATCGCCAGTCAGACCCATCGAGAATTCCGTCATTGGAATCAGCAAGGCGTTGCCACCGCCAGCTGCTGTCCCCTTGATGTTCATCGTGGGCCCCCCGGATGGCTGTCGCAGGCATCCGCCGGCTCTTTTACCCCTTTTCCCCAGGCCTTGAATCAAGCCGACCGCCGTTGTGCTTTTCCCCTCGCCCAGCGGGGTAGGAGTTATGGCGGTCACCTCGATATACTTGCCGTCCGGCCGATTTCCGAGCCGGTTCATAATCTTAAGAAAGTCGAGTTTGGAGAGCCGGCCCATCGGTATGAGTTCGTCTTTTTCGAGTCCCAACCGTTCCTGCCATTCCGAAGGAGTCGGCATACAACGCTCGGCCGCCTCCGAGATCTGCCAGTCTTGCATTACAGAAGTATCGTATGGCATTTCAAAAATCCTTAATTTTGGATTCCGCTGAAAAACCCTGCTGCTATCTCGCAGTATAGGTAACCAAAAAGTTTG
>DAOTAI010000131.1:2064-11677 GCA_035593865.1 Acidobacteriota bacterium | reverse complement strand
AGTGTCTTCAGGCTGCCGGGTTTCGGCCGAATGGCCAGCGTCAAGATCGGTCGGGTGGCATCCGTGATCCGGTAGATACGCGGTTCTACAATGTCCTTCGGGAGGGCGCCGCGCACCCTGGCCACCGCGTTCTGAACGTCCACGACTGCCTCTCCGACATGTTTCTCATAGAGAAATTCCGCGTTGATCGAGGAGACTTCGTCCCGGGACGTCGAAACAAGTCGTTTCAATCCCGGGATATTGCTGAGCTCCTTCTCGAGCACTTCCGTGATCTTGTCAGCCACGTCGTCGGCTGAAGCACCAGGCTGCACCGTTATTACCACGACCTGGGGAGGCACAGTATCCGGAAAAAGGTCAGTAGAACTCCGCCAGAAAGCGAAACCGCCAAGGGCCACCACGACCAGGGCCAGCGTGAGGACCACGTAAGGATGATCGAAAGCAAAGCGGGAGAGTTTCATTGGATCACCTCCACGGTTTGTCCGGCGGCCAGGCGGTTCCAGCCCAGGTAGGTGCTGAGGACCACCGGTGTTCCCGGCTTCAGGCCGTCCACTGCCGCAATCCCGTCACGAATTGCCAGAACTTCGATCCTCACGGGTGCTATCACCCCATCGGTTACCGTGAAGGTCCCATGACCTCCATCAGGACTTCTCAGAATCGCTGATTCCGGGATCAGAACCCGGTTCTCGAAACGGCGCAAGGGGACTTCCAGGGAGTGGAATGTTCCGGGTTGCAGAGAAAGGTCTCCCGCAGCATATGCTTCCACGGTCCGTGTACGATCGGGATTCAAGGAAGGGTACAGGCGGTTCACCCGCAGCTCCAGTCCGCGGCCCGTCAGCCTGACCGTGGTGCCGGCTCGAATATGGTCGAGATCTTCTTGTGGAATATCAAAGGCGATCCGCCAGCGGGAG
Organism: Acidobacteriota bacterium; assembly: GCA_035593865.1. Lineage (GTDB taxonomy): Bacteria > Acidobacteriota > UBA6911 > RPQK01 > RPQK01 > RPQK01. The sequence goes on along the minus strand of DAOTAI010000131.1, from coordinate 10,769 downwards.
TGGTCTTCGACTGTGAGAATGGGTTTGCCTGGCACCGCCAGGTTCCCGGGATCCTCCCACCTTCGAACTATGAAGCCATTGAAAGGACTGCGAATCACCGCATATTCAAGTCGGGTTTGGATTTCTCGGTAACGATGTCGAAGACTCTCGACCTGCTTGGCCGCGGCATCCAGGACCTTATACCCGGCTTCGAGCCGGCCCCGGGCTTCGTTGTATCGGTCGGTGGTGGCATCGGCTGCCGCTTGAGCGATGGCGCCGTTCCTGGCCAGTTCCAGATCCCGTTCTCGCTCGCGCTCCCAGAACTCGGCCGTCTTCGCGAGAGATGCGACGGTGGCCTGTTGAGCTTCCACTCGGGCTTCGGCCTCGGCGATTTGGGCTTCGGCGGCAGCCAGGTTACTTTGGATTTCGCTGCCGTCGAGGGCGATCAGAATGTCGCCACACCTGACCTTGTCTCCTTCCCGAACGGGAATGTCTACGATCTTCGCCATGATCTGAGCTGCAAGCTCCGCAGTTTGCCAGGGCAATGCTCTTCCGAGAAAAGTGCGGCTCTCTTCCAGATTTCCCAGCACAGACCGAGCGACCCGAACTGGAGTAGGACGGCTGGTGGGCGTCGGGGCCGCCGCAACCCGAGCCCGCTTATTCGAGACGAGGAGAGCACCGCCTGTCAACAGCGCTGCCAGGACCACTGAGGTGACCACAAACCGAATCAAGGACCTGCCTCCCCCGGAAAGTTGGCGTTGTATGAAAAAAACGACTGCGGCCATCACCGTCACGACAATGAGAGTAAGGATGAACTGCCAACCCATATTTACCTCTCCATTCTGATTCCTGCGGAAAGTTAACATGTTAACTATTGAGCCGGATTTCCCCACATACCCTTGTCCTTTTGCGCTTATTCGGAGCCCAGATTTCGGCGGATTTGGATGAGCGTGCGAACCGTCTGTTCGATCTCCTGGCCAGGGATGTCACCGTAGGCTTGCTTCAGGACAGCCTGTGCGTGGGCTGAGAGCTTGTCCCACATTTCCAATGCGCTGGAGGTGGGAGAGACGATCTTCACTCTGCGGTCTTTCGGATCGGGCGTGCGTGTTACCCAGCCATCGCGCTCCATCCGGTCGATGAGCCGCACGACACAGGCCGGGGTGATGGCAAGGTAAGAAGCGAGTTCCGCCTGAGGCATGGGGCCCAGGGCAACCAGGTGTGCGAGCGCGACGAACTGTCCCCGGCTGACTCCCATCCCCTCCAACCGGCGTTCAAGAGCGGAGAAGAAGGCTCGAAACGTCAGCGAACACTGAAAACCTATCCCTTCTGTTGGATTGAACATAAAAACAGTTAACACGTTAATTATTAAGCTGGCAAGTGTCAAGTATTATTTTCTGTATGGCGTCGCTTTCCGACTTGAGTCCGAGATACCGCCTCTTCATGCGAACTTACCGCTATCGCAAGGTGGACTGGGAGACCCGGCGCCCGACTGGCGAAGCCTCTCTCGGACGCTCGATTCGCCCTGATCACTACTGCCGGTTTTTATCAGCCGTGGCAGCCGCCTTTCGACCGATCAATACGGGGCGGCGACTGCAGCTTCCGCATTCTTCCGGTGGACACGGATTTGGACGAGTTGCTGGTAGGTCAGAAAAGCGACGCCTTTGATCCGTCGGGGTTGAGGCAGGATAAGAACCTTGCGTTCCCCCTCCAGCGTTTCAAGGAGCTCGAGCATGCGGGAACAATCGGCCGTCTGAATAGACGACATCTCAGTTTCATGGGATCCATAACGGCCCCCGAACGTCTTATTCGAGAAACAGGGCCTGAGGCAGTTCGCCTGCTGGTAGAAGATCAAGTGGACGCGGCCTTTCTCACCCCTGTCTGACCCATGTGTCATCAGTCGGTCGGGCTGATTCAGAGTCTCACTGAAAAACAGGGAATTCCGACGGTTTCAATCAGTCTGCTGAAGGAAGTCACGCGTCGGAGCGAGCCACCAAGGGTGTTGTTCGTTGATAGGCCTTTAGGCTACCCGCTTGGTGAAGCTGAGAACCCCGGATTGCAGACAAAGATCATTATGGCCGCTCTTGGCCTGCTGTGCGAGAACCGGCTCCCGATATTAACGGCTTTCCAGCTTGAGTGATATGCGGGGAATCAGGCACCACCACACCGATCAAAGCCTGGGCGGATCCGCGTAATCCGCGCGATCCGTACTATCCGCGGGCATCTCTTCCCGCGGATGGCACGGATTACGCGGATAACGCGGATGACGCGCGAACCACGGCGCACCTGCATTCTTCGTTTCGTGCAAGCCATTAATTCTGTTAAATTGAGCTAGATAACAGGGAGTGAGAGGATGTTGAAACGAAAGGTGATTCTCGTCTGTCTGATGATTCTCGTGGTCTGCCCGGTTGCCGCCCAGAACCTGAACAAAGCGAAAGAAGAAAGCGAGCGAGCGAGTAATGCCGCCGCGGTCCTGGACGAAATCATGAAAACGCCGGATCAATCGATTCCGCAGGGACTGCTGGACCGGGCCCACGCGATTGCCATCATACCTCACGTGATAAAAGGCGCGCTGGGCTTCGGTGGCAGACACGGGAAAGGACTGATTGCGACACGTCAAGCTTCCGGGTCGTGGGGGACGCCCGCTTTCGTAGACTTGAGCGGGGGCAGTTTCGGCCTTCAACTTGGCGTCTCGGCTACCGATCTGATTCTGGTTTTCATCGACGAGGCGGGCCTGCGTGGCCTGCTTGCCGGCAAGCTGAAATTTGGTGTGGATGCGGCTGCCGCTGCTGGTCCGGTAGGGAGAACCGCTGAGGCATCGACGGATGTCCAGTTGAAGTCGGCCATTTACTCCTATTCCCGGAGCAAAGGGCTCTTCGCCGGCGTGGCTCTGGATGGAGCGGTGCTCAGTATCGACGACAGCGCCAACCACAAGGTATACGGGATCGGGGTCACGGGAACCAACATTCTCATTGACAACAAAGTGAAGCCGAATTCTGTGGTCCAGCCGTTCATCGACTCACTGACCAGAAATGCCCCAAGGCGCACTAAGTAGCCTGCAAGGCCGGCATGACTGGCGTGCTAAAATACCGTAATACGTGACAGATATCTCTTCCTACGCCCTTGCGATCATCGTCGCGGTCGGGGTTTTCGGGGGGCTTCTCGCCGTACTCCGCTACTTCCAGCTACGGCGAGCCCGCATGGCCGCTAAAGCAATTGGCCGTCTCGAGGGCAAAACCATCAAAGACTACCGAAAGGCCGACGGGAAAGAAATCGAGCCCGAGGACGAAGAAGTCTTCAAGGTGCGAGGCTTGTACGGGATTCCGTACCTGGCCTGGATTCTCACGTCCCTGGTGATCCCAGCGGCGTTCTTCATATTGTTCTTCGAGAACCTGCTACCCCCTTTCGGTGTCCCCGAAGTCGGGCAACATGCCTGGTTCGCCTATCGCGCCCCGACCAGCTTCACGGTCGGTGAGACGCAATTTCAGCGACACCAGCCAATTATCGAGAAAGGGAGAATTGTCGCTCCGGGGCAACCGGAGATCATCCGTCAGGCGCTGGCCGAGAGGCATCGAGTGGAGGGACCCCGCACCTGGGGAACTATTCTGCTTGTCACCATCTTCTGTGCCATGCTCCTGTACCACATCAACATCCTCTACCCGACAAGCACCGAGAAGAACCGGAATCTGATTTTGATCTACCTCGTTTGCCTGGTAGTCCTGGCTACAGCCAAGATTTCGCTCTTCTACAGCCTTTTCTCGCCCTACCTGATCCCGATTCCCTGGGCCGGCATGATCATCGGGATTTTCCTGAACCGACGCATCGTTCCGTTGATCATGCTGATCACCTTGATTTTCGTTTCCCTTGCCTCGAATTTCGATTTCAGGCTTTTCCTGGTTTTGCTCGCTGGGGGGTTGCTGCCAGGCATGTGGGTGCGCGGGGCTCGGCGCCGTAACGAAGTCCTGCTCGAGTCGGTAGTGCTCGGCAGCGTGATGGTTGTAGTAAACGTTTGCTACTCCATGGTGACGACTGGACAGCTCGTGCTGCTGTCGCCCTCTATCCTGGCCAGTTTTCTTAACGGAATTGTGTCCGGCTTGATGGTCCTTGTCGTTCTTCCATTCCTCGAACTCCTTCTGGACCTGACATCGCCGTTCAAGTTGATGGAATTGCTTGACCTTGATACGCCTGTTCTGAAGGAGTTTTTCTTTAAGGCGCCGGGAACTTACCAGCATTCCATGGCTGTCGCCAATATCGCGGAGACCGTGGCCAACGAGATCGGAGCGAATGGACTCCTGGTCCGCGTTGGCGCCTATTATCATGACATCGGAAAGATGTTTAACCCGGCGTACTTTATCGAGAACCAGACAGAAGGGAAAAATCCCCACGACGAGCTGGGGCCGGTTGCCTCAGCCGCCGTGGTCCGCTCCCATGTGATTCTTGGTATTAAACTCGCCCGGGAAATCGGACTTCCCAGGGCGGTCATCGATTTCATTGCCCAGCATCACGGAACCTCGACCATCGACTACTTTTACTACAAGTCGAAGCAGCTCGATTCGGAGATAAAATCGGAGAAAATCTTCAAATACCCGGGTCCCAAACCCCAGAGTAAAGAGACCGCCGTCGTCATGTTGGTAGATTCGGTCGAGGCTGCTTTTCGGGTCGTGACGGGCCGTGATGAGGAAACCATTCGGGACCTGGTGAACAAGGTTGTGAACCGGAAGGTCGAACAGGGTGAGTTGGATCGTTCCTGTCTGGAGATTGGTGATCTCAAGAAGATTAAGGATACCCTGACTCACATCCTCAGAAGCAGCGCGCACCAACGGATAGAGTACCCGGAGAAGCCTAAGAGCGAGGAAGAGCCGTCGCAGGAACCGCGCTCGCAGGACCCTCGATCACCGGACCAGCGCGCTCGTCGCTCCGTGTTCCCCGGGCGCTTCGGGCAAAGAAACTAGAGAGCCGGCCAGCTGTCCCACGGCTCGGTATTACGACTCTACCCCGGACGGTCGAGTTGCTTTCCTGTCTGTCTGTATAAACCGACGCGGGTCGAACGGTCCGGGATCCTCGGCGCGGTGGGTAAACAGTTCCGCGGCGATTCTGCCGACCTCCCAGCTCGAGCCCATTCCATGCCCGCCTAGGCCGGCAACCCAGAACAGATTCGGCAGACTAGGATCCCACCCGATGACAAACTGACCATCAGGTGTCTTGGTCCTGAAACACGACCAGACGCGCTTCTGAACTGCTTCGCGGAGCGCGGGGAGCTCTCTCCAGATCAATTCGGCAAGATCTTCGACAACCTCCCGCTCTACCGTCGGCTCCAGACTCTGGCAGGACTGTTCGTCGCAAATGCTGAACAGAAGTTGACCGGACTCGGGCCGGAAGTAGAAATTTTGAGAGATACTCCAAACGAAAGGCCAATCATCGGGTACCCGATGAATATCACCCAGCACGAAAAGATGTCTCTTGAGCGGATCAAGAGGAAGAGAGGCGCCGCCGATCATCCCACCGACCTTTCCGGCCCAGGCCCCGGCCGCGTTGATTAAGTAATCAGCCTCGAGCTCCTGACTGGTCGTGCGGATTCGGAAACGGCCATCAAAATGGAGATCCTCGACGCGCTCTCTGAGAAGGAGGCGTGCGCCTCTGCCTTGTGCGCCCTCGAGGTAGTATTGGAGCAGTCTCGAGATATCAATAACCGCATCAGAGGGGGTAAACAGTGCTCTATGAAAACTGTGTCCCTCGAGCAAAGGAACGATCGTTCTGACCTGATCGGGCTCGCGCAGTTCGGTCTCGAGAAGATCCGGCTCACGAAGGGCTTCAAGCTCTTCATCGGTTCCAAGCAGCAAAGACCCGTTTCGGGAAAGGATCAGATCGTCAGTTGCGTTCTCGTACGCTCTCCGACTGTTGACCAGTAGCCGGCGAATGTCCGGGCTTTCGACCGATTGCATCAGCAGAGAGGCGTTTCGGCCAGACGCATGAAATCCCGGGATCTCCTCTTGTTCCACGATTACGATGGTCTGATGCGTTAATTGGGTCAGGTGGAAGGCAGTGGCTGCTCCTGCGAAACCTGCTCCAACGATCACGATGTCGGGTTTCACTTGAGCTTAATCCTGATTCTAGCACTAAAGGGATATGTCCTTGTGTTGGCGGGCTGATTCGTACATGGCTAAAACGACTCTCAGTGTCTCGAAGCCTTCCTCGCCTGTAATCAAGGGCGGTCTGCCCGATTCGATCGCCTCCATCACATCGCGCAGTTGCCGGCAGAAGGGTTCCACGGAAATATCCATCGGCACTGAGGAGCCGGATTTCCCGGACTGGAAGAGATGGTCGGGTGGCGGAGGACAGCCCGGCACTTCCCACTGCTTCAGGTAATCACCCTCGGTTAACACGCTCCCGCGTGTTCCATGTATTTCAATACGATCAGGAAAACCGGGGTAGAAAGAGGTAGAGGCCTGAACGACGCCAATGGCATCGTTTTCGTATCTGAAAAGTGCAGCTGCCGAATCTTCAGATTCTATCTGGTGCAGTCCGGCCAGTTGCCACTCGCACCGAAGCCTTTTAACAGGTCCGACAATCCACCGCAAAAGATCGATCTGGTGAATTGTCTGGTTAATCAGTGCTCCTCCGCCTTCCATGCTCCACGAACCTTTCCCCTCCCGCGCGTAATAAGCAGGTTCGCGGTACCACTTGACGTACGCGTCAGCTTCGAGAATCTTGCCGAGCTTACCGCTCTGGACAGCATCGCGCAAAAACCGGGGACCGTCCGAAAACCGCTTCTGGCTTACGATCGCCAGCGTGACACCAGCTTTGCGACACTCCTCGACCGTGTTTCGGGCCAGCTCGAGCGACAGGTCAAGGGGTTTCTCCACGAGCACGTGCTTTCCTTGGCGGGCGGCAGCGACCGCGTACTGATTATGAGAATCCGGGTAGGTACAGATAATAACGAGATCGATAGCGGGATCCGCCAACAGCGAGTCGGCGTTCGGGTAGACTCGCCCGCCGAATTGTGCGGCCATCGCTTCGGCTTTCTCAAGCGTCCGGCTGGTTACTCCCGCCAGTTCTATGCCTTCTGTTTGCGCGATTGCCCGGGCGTGATGTCCGGCGACCGCACCTGTTCCGATAATCGCAGCTTTCATTGATACCCTCAGCGCTTCATCAAGGTCTTGGTAATGTTCAGAAGTCGCCCCTTGTTCCGATGCGGCTTCTGAGCCGTGCTTGCTTGAAAACCGTGATTATATCGTGTTTTATAAGGAGTAATGAAAATTCATGAGTACCAGGCCAAGCGCATTCTCAAGCAGTTCAATGTACAGGTTCCGGACGGTAGAGTCGTACAAACCCCGGCGGAGGCCTACGAGGCGGCCAGAAAACTCGGCTTGCCGGTGGCCGTGAAGGCCCAGATTCATGCCGGCGGCAGAGGAAAAGGGGGCGGGATCAAGGTCGTCCAGACTCCTGAAGAGGCGGAGAACGAGGCACGTCGCATGTTGGGGGCGCGTCTGGTTACGCCCCAGACCGGTCCCGAAGGGAGGCAGGTTAGAAGGCTTCTGATTGAAAAAGGACAGGCCATCAAGAAGGAGTACTACCTGGGAATTGTGATTGACCGCAGCCAGGAAAAGCCGGTCATCATGGCAAGCAGCGAGGGAGGCGTTGAAATTGAGGAAGTGGCCGCCCGAAACCCTGATCTGATCCTGAAAATGCACGTTGATCCCTGCGTTGGGCTTCTCCCCTTCCAGGCGCGGCAGCTCGCTTATGGACTTGGAATCGAGCCCGGCCTCGTCGGCCGCTTCAGCCAGTTTGTTGAAGGTCTCTATCAGGCGTTTCAGGCGACCGATGCCTCCCTGGCCGAAATCAATCCCTTGATTCTGACGGCTGATGGCGACTTTCTGGCCCTCGACGCCAAGATGAACTTTGACGACAACGCCCTTTTCCGCCATCCGGAATTACAGGAATTGCGAGACTTCGAGGAGGAGGAACCGCTCGAGATTCAGGCCTCGCGGTATGGTTTGAATTACATTAAGCTCGATGGGAACGTCGGGTGCATGGTTAATGGCGCAGGCCTGGCCATGGCTACAATGGATATCATAAAGCTATGGGGCGGGAACCCCGCCAATTTCTTGGACGTCGGCGGAGGAGCGAATGTGGACCAGGTTCGGAATGCTTTCAAGATCCTGGTTGCCGATCCCAATGTTAAGGCCGTGCTTATTAATATTTTCGGTGGAATCATGCGATGCGATGTCGTTGCTAGCGGAGTCGTGCAGGCGATCCGGGATGTCGGGTTGAACGTACCAGTGGTCGTGCGGCTCGAAGGCACCAACGTCGAGGCGGGGCGCGAGGTTCTCCGTGAATCGGGACTGAACTTTCACATTGCAGGCAGCATGTCAGACGCGGCGCAGAAAGTGTGCCAGTTGACGACCGAAAACAAGTAACTGGGGGTTTGATGGCAATCTGGGTGGACGAATCGACGCGGGTCGTAGTACAGGGAATAACTGGCCGGGAAGGTACCTTCCATGCACTGAGGTGCCGCGAATACGGGACGAAAGTGGTTGCGGGGGTTACACCAGGCAAGGGCGGGAAAGTCCACGAAGGCTTTCCGGTCTTTAATACGGTTGCCGAAGCGGTCGCTCGCGAGGGGGGCAACACATCACTGGTTTTTGTGCCCCCGGCCTTCGCCGCCGATGCCGTAATGGAAGCTGTCGATGCCGGGATCGATCTGGTGGTCTGTATCACCGAAGGCATTC
>DAOTAI010000131.1:0-2054 GCA_035593865.1 Acidobacteriota bacterium | reverse complement strand
GAGTGCGTAGTTACATGAAAGGGAAAAAGACCCGGCTCATTGGCCCCAACTGCCCAGGCATCATTTCCCCGGGAAAGAGCAAGGTCGGTATCATGCCCGGGCATGTTCACCGGGAAGGTCGCGTCGGGTGCATCTCCCGGAGCGGAACGCTGACTTACGAGGCAGTTGATCAGTTGACCCGGCTGGGAATCGGCCAGAGCACCTGTATCGGCATAGGAGGTGACCCCGTGGTCGGAACCAGCTTTATCGACGCCCTCCAGGCTTTCAATGAAGACCCGGATACCGATGCCGTCGTTTTGATCGGAGAGATTGGCGGATCAGCCGAAGAGGACGCAGCCGAGTACATCCAGGCTCATTTTCGGAAGCCGGTTGTGGGCTTTGTCGCCGGTCAGACTGCCCCTCCGGGAAGGAGAATGGGACATGCTGGAGCGATCATCTCCCAAGGGCGCGGTACGGCTGCCGAGAAGATGGAGAAAATGAAACAGGCCGGCATCGAAGTTGTCCAGAGTCCGGCCGACATCGGACTCGCCGTCCGCCAGGTGCTGGAAAAAATGCCGGCTTGAGAACCAGGAGAACGGACTCGAGGACTTCAAGGGCTTCCTGGCCCCAACAAGGAGCACTTGATGGACTTGCTTTTCTCGCATATGGGTAGGCTTCTAATGATTCTTGGCCTGGCCCTTTTTATCATTGGGCTGGTCCTGACTCTGGCGCCGAACTTGCGGTTGGGCCGCTTGCCCGGCGATATTGTCATAAAACGCGAGAACTGGAGCATCTACATCCCGATCGTAACCAGTATCCTGCTCAGCGTGTTTTTGACCCTATTGCTCTGGGTCATTTCCCTCTGGCGGCGGTAACCGTTGATTCACCTGCCTGCGCAACCCATCACCTTCGCTGATTTCATGGAGCGGTGTCTTTACGACCCGCACCATGGCTACTACACCTCGGGGCGGAAGATTTTCGGGCCGGGCGGAGATTTCTACACCTCAGCACAGACTCATCCGCTTTTTGCGGAGATTCTTGCCGATGCCTTCGCTGCTCTGCTGGAGCAAAGCGTGGGCCTGACTGGTCCATGTGATCTGGTTGAGTTTGGTCCTGGTGACGGAGTTTTGGCACAAAACATTCTAGCGCGCCTGGAGCAGGCCCATCCTTCTGTGGCCAAAGTGCTGCGGTATACGCCGGTCGAAGTGGATGGCCAGCCGCCGGACCGGATATCGGGCATCGTTTTTTCGAACGAGTTTCTTGACGCTCTGCCGGTCCACCGCGTTCGGGTTCGAGGAGGCGAATTGAAGGAGATTTACGTTCTCCGTGACCCGGCAAGCGGGCAAATCACCGAGATGGAAGGTGGGCTCTCGGACGAGCGAATCTCTGCGTATATGAAAACGGGCTTCCCTCGCTGGCATGAGGAGTGGGACTACGAGGTCAACCTCCATATGGTCGACTGGCTTCATGATCTGGATCGGCGCATCGAGAAAGGGTTTGTCGTCACCATCGACTATGGCTTTTTGAAAGAGGAATACGATTCGGTCGAACGAGCGGCGGGGACGATCGTTTCGTATTCGAGGCACCAGGTGGTAGTGAATCCCTATCTCAACCCAGGCAAACAGGATATTACGGCGCACGTCAACTTCAGTGTCATTCTGGAGACAGGCCGGGAGATGGGTTGGTCTGATCGCCCCCTGGTCACTCAGCGCGAGTTCATGACTTCCTGGGGACTGGAGGAGAGGCTGAGGCAGGCGGAGCAGCGCTTTCGAGAGCTAAACGCGGAGAAAGTAACCGAGTTGCTTCATCTGAAGAGTCTACTCATTCCTGGGGGCATCTCCGACGTGATGAAAGTGCTAGTGCAGGAAGTGCGCACGTCCTGAGGAGCCTATCCGAGTAGTTCGCGAGATCCGCTTATCGGCGGGTACTCCTTCCTCGGGATATGCATACGGCTCCTTTCCAGATGATTCCCCGGACAAAACGTCGTAGAATCTGTTCCGACATGGGAACTGGTATGACAATCCTCATCGTGATTTGGGTGCTGTTGTTGCTGGTCTTCTTTCTGGTTTACAGAA
>DAOTAI010000130.1:0-11705 GCA_035593865.1 Acidobacteriota bacterium | reverse complement strand
CCCATCGTACCGCCGGCAGCGGTATCTGGGAGGTCCCGGTCGGACGCGGCCGGAAGTGGGGCAACTCGCTTCCTGGTGTGCTTGAAGGAATCCTCGGCGGCTGGCAGGTCAGCGGAATGTACCAGAATCAGTCAGGACCACCGCTTGGCTTCGGCAACATCATTTTCAATGGAAATCTGAAGGACATCGTGCTCCCCAAAGACCAGCGCAGTGCCGAGCGTTGGATCAACATCGACGCAGGCTTCAACCGAGTCTCGAGCCAGCAGCTGGGGAGCAACATCCGCACGTTCCCGCTGCGTTTGAGCGGTGTTCGTGGAGACAACCAGGTGCGCTGGGATTTCTCCTTCATCAAGAATTTCCAGCTGCATGAAGACGCTCGTGTCGAGTTCCGGGCAGAGACGTATAATGCCTTCAACCAGACGAGCTTCAATGCACCTAACACCTCGCCGACCAGCTCCTCATTCGGACAAATCACCAGCGTGGTGTCGCCTTCCGGGCGGAGCTGGCAGTTCGCGCTGAAGGTTGTTTTCTAGTCCCTACTACGGCAACGGGAAGCCGGTACCGGCTTCCCGTTGTTTTCAAGCGGTCCTCCTCTGCTATCGCACCAGGCAACTCACTTCTCGCCTTTGGCCTTCGGGTGCGCCTTTCGATACGTTCGCATCAAATCCTCAATTGAGACGTGCGTGTAGCGCTGAGTCGTCGAAAGACTGGCGTGGCCCAGCAGCTCTTGAATAGAACGCAGGTCGGCGCCGTTGGCGAGCAGGTGGGTTGCGAAGGAGTGTCGGAAGACGTGAGGATGGACCTCGAGTAAAAGGCTGCTCTGACGGATGTAGCCTTCCAGGCTGCGCTGGACCGATCGTGCGGTCAGGCGTCCGCCTCTCAGGTTCAGAAAAAGGGCCTGTGGTTCCCGGCTCGTTCTCATCCGACGCAGCAGGTTTCCGCGTATCGCAAGGTAGTTGCGCAACGCTTCGGCGGCTTTGCTGCCAAAGGGAACAAGCCGTTCCTTTTTCCCTTTTCCACGCACCTTGACGAGTCTTTCCGTTACCGACAGGTCGGCTAGATCAAGGGCGACCAGTTCCCCCACGCGAAGCCCGCTTCCATAAAGGAGTTCGAGAATGGCCAGGTCACGGCAGCCTCGCTCGGTTCCCGTATCCGGAATGGCGAGTATCGTTTCAACCTCCTTAACAGAAAGAAACCGGGGGGTGGTCTGCGGCAGGCGCGGAGTGGCGACCAGGCGCGCCGGGTTGCTGGTAATGCAGTCTTCGCGGTAAAGGAAGCGCAGGAAGGAGCGAATCGCGGCCAGTTTCCGGCTTATTGACGTTTTCTGGTTGCCTTTCTGGTGCAGATGACCCAGAAAATCACGAATGCTGATGTGGTCAATCTGGTTAAGCGGGATGTCCTCCTTGTTCCCGCGTGTCAGGTAAGCGGCGAACTCTTCGAGATCGCGCCGGTAGTTCTTCAAGGTGTGCGGCGAGCTGTTCTTTTGAAACTGCAGATAACCGATAAATGATTCTACCGCCTCACAATAGGTCATGCCGCTATTTAATCCGGATATTGTAAGCTTTCAACTTCCGGTGCAGGTAGGTGCGTTCCATACCTATAGCCGCCGCTGTTCGAGAGACATTCCCGTCATGTTCCCTGAGCTTTTCGAGAATGAACCTCTTTTCGAACTCTTCCCGGGCTTCCTGCCAGCTTTGGGGTGTCGGCCGAAACTCCCTGACATTGGGTTTCCAAAGCGCCGATGGCAAATCGGATACCTCGACCTTCTGGTTGGGGACCATGATTACAAGTCTTTCCACGATATTTTTCAGTTCGCGAACGTTCCCCGGCCAGTGATAAGAGTGAAGCCTTTGCATGGCCTGCTTGGAGATGCTCTTTTTCGGCTTCCCGTAACGGTGGCAGAAGTGATCCATGAAGTAATCAACGAGGAGTCCGATATCTTCTTTTCGTTCGCGCAGCGGAGGGACTTCGAAAGGGATGACGTTTAGTCGGAAAAACAGATCTTCCCGGAAGTTCCCTTTCTCAATCTCCTCTTCGAGGTTTTTGTTCGTTGCTGCTATGACTCGAACGTCGATCTCGATGGGCTCGCTGCCTCCCACTCGAACAAACCGCTGTTCTTCAAGTACCCGCAGGACTTTGGCCTGGGTCTTGAGGCTCATGTCTCCAACTTCGTCAAGGAAAACCGTACCCCCGTCGCCCAGTTCGAATTTTCCCTTACGGGTCTCCGTGGAACCTGTATAAGCACCTTTTTCGCTCCCGAATAATTCAGCCTCGATGAGATCTTCCGGGATAGCCGCACAGTTGACCTCCACGAAAGGTTGATTGCGACGAGGGCTGCTGAGATGGATCAGCCGCGCAACCAGCTCTTTGCCTGTTCCGTTTTCTCCGTAAATTAAAATTCTTCCCTCGGTTGGCGCGGCGTACTCGATCTGCTGCCTGAGTGCAATCATGGGAACTGATTCCCCGATCATGGTGGTTTCCTGGCGAATCAGATCCTTCAGACTCCGGTTCTCCTCCTCGAGCCTTTTCTGGTTCAGGGCGTGCTTGAGCACCAGCAAAACCTTTTCAAGGGACAGTGGTTTTTCGATGAAATCGAACGCGCCCAGCTTGGTGGCCTGTACGGCGGTTTCGATGGTGCCGTGACCGGAGATCATGATCACATACTGGTTAGGTCGGCGGGAACGAATGTCCTTCAGCACCTCGATTCCGTCTTTGCCTGGGAGCCAGACATCGAGGAAGATCAGATCGAAGTTTCTCCTTTCGAGGAGGCGAAGGCAATCGCTTCCGCAGCCCACCGTTTCGACGGTGTAGCCCTCGTCCTCCAGGACCGCCTTAAGTGAAACTCGGACGTTTTCTTCGTCGTCGACAATCAGGAGTCGGTTGGATGATGCCGCATACATTCCTAAATCACCAGCTTGCGCCTCACTGGACCACCGGGAGTTCGAGAATCATCTTAGTTCCCTGCGGGAGGTTGGGTTCTGCTCGAATAAAGCCGTTGTGCTCTGTCACGATCTGCCTGACTATCGCCAATCCCAACCCCGTTCCTTTCTTCTTCGTTGAAAAATAGGGAAGGAAGAGATGCTCATGATCTCCATCCTGAATCCCGACGCCATTATCGGCTATTTCTATAGTGACTGTCCTTCGAGATTCGTTCAGACGCGTGGTGATGGTCAGCGCCTTTTCCTTTTTCGAATCGGCGAGGGCGTCCAGGGAGTTGTCGATCAGATTCACAAAAACCCTTTGCATCTGGACAGGATCGAGCTTGATATTCCCGATTCTTGAATCGAAGTTTCGGCAAATGCTTACCGAAGCAAGGGCGCCGTCATAGAGCAGCAGAGTCTGCTCTATTAAATCGTGCAGCTCCACGTCGGTTGGTTTTGAAACCGGAAGGCGGGCGAAGCGCGAGAACTCCTCGACAAGCGACTTAAGAAGTTCCGACTCTTGCACAATGATGCGCGTGGATTCGGTCAGGACTTCTCCGAACTCCCGTACTTCCCGAACGGTACGGCTGGATTCCGGAATTTTGTCGAACCGCTTCTTCAGCCTTTCGGCCGAAAGCTGAATGGGAGTGAGCGGATTCTTTATTTCATGTGCCAGCCGACGCGCGACCTCCTGCCAGGCTGCGAACTTCTCGGCCCTGATCAGTTCGGTAAGGTCGTCGAGCACTATCAAGAATCCTTCGCGTTCGGTTCCCGGCAACGGATTGGAGGTGACCGTAACCGCGATATGAAGTTCCCTTTCGTTTCGCGTGACTGTTACCTCGCTGCGATAGCTCCCATAAAAGCGTGCCCGCTGCTTCAGCCGGTGAAATTCCCTGTACAGCTCGGGGTCGAAAATCTCATGCAGGGAGCGGAACAGAACCCTGTCCCGGGAAGTCCTCAGAATCTTCAGGCCGGCCTCGTTGATCGTTCGCACTTTGTCGGCCTCGTCACAACTGATAACGCCGGTTGCTATGTTCTGAAGAATGGTCTCGATGTACGCCCGCCGCTCCTCCAAACGTATGTTCGTTTTCAGCAGTTCGTCATTGGCCCTCTCAAGGTTCAGTCGGCTTTCCTTGATCTGTTCGGCCATCTGGTTGAAGGAATTCACCAGTATTCCCAGCTCATCGACGGTCTTTACATCCACGCGGTAGTCCAGATTTCCTGCCGCCAGCTCGCGCGATCCCTCCGCCAGGGCCTCCAGCGGTCCGGTCAGTCTGCGGGCTATGTAGCTACCCAGCCAGACGAAGCCGAAGACAATCGAGAGGGTCGTGAAGGCAAGTGTTGCCAGGTAGTTGATTTCGAAATTCCCGATACCGCCCTTGACGGCCTCGTGTTTCCTGACTGCCTCCTCAATCTGAAGCCGGTGGAAGTCGACACTGTTAGGCGTCACCAGCCTCAAAAAGAGCGCGCCGCTCTGATTCGGCGCTTCCCCGAGTGGCACACCGACAAGCCCTCGATCGGTTCTGCTCGCGCCCGGCCCCAACACTTCCGGTTCGCGGTTTTTCTGCAAGGCGTAATAGGGTTGACCGGAAAGGACCGCGGTCTTGGCCTCCTGCCCGGGAACATCTTCGAGCCAATCGCTTGATCGGTATGTGACGCGACCGCGACGATCGTAGATCATGATTCCCGCAAATCCACGTTGACGCGCGCGCCGTTCAATTTCCGCCGGCCGGATCCCTAGATGTTTCTCGAAAGCCAGGCTTGCAGCCGTGGCCAGTGCACTCTCCCGGCTGTGTTCGTAGTACCTTTCGGCGATAGCGCGGGATGAATTCAGCAATTGTTCGGCAGGGGAACTGAACCATTGGCGAAGATTGCGGTTCATCAGGCCGAAAGCAAGAAACAACATGATAAGCGCCGGGAAGAGAGAAAAGATGGCGAGGGTCAGGACCAGCTTGCTCTTGATTCGGCTTCCCGGCCGGCTGCTCTGATATTCGAAAAAGAGCTTAATCAGGTCACGGGCCAGGATGAACAAAAGGATCAGGATGATTACGAAGTTCAGCGCCCATACCACCGCCCAGAGGTTGAGCTTCCAAACGAAAAGGGTATTCCCGACCGAGGAGGGATTCAGGAAAACGATGCTGATTACGTAGATGAGGATGAAGAATCCAAGGAATCCAGAAATCCAGTAGATTTTCCGCTTGGAATCGGTCCGGTTCATTTTTCTTCCAAAAGGCGGTCCGTAGGTATTTTAGCACCGGCGGGGATCAGCGGGTACGAGTGGACCAAGTGGACAAAGTGGACCTAGTGGACCAAGTGGACAAAGTGGACCTAGTGGACCTAGTGGACTCAGTGGACGAAGCAGAGACCGTAGATCCTCAAGCGGTCCACTGGTCCACTAAGTCCACTGGGTCCACTGGGTCCACTAGGTCCACTTTGTCCACTTCGTCCACTCCCCGCTCTGCTGAAACCCTATTGAAGACGTCCACGCTCCATCAGTTGGTAGAGCAGAATTCCTGCGGCAACAGATAGGTTCAGCGAGGAGACACGCCCTTTCATCGGCAAGGAGATCAGAAAATCGCAGTGCCGCCGCACCAGAGGTCTCACTCCCCGGTGTTCTCCCCCGACGACAACCACGAGTCGGAGGTCCGGGTCGATGTCGCGAACGGTATTCGTCCCCTGCATATCCAGTCCGACAATCCAGTAGCCCTTCTGCTTGAGCGCCTCTAACACGGTAACCAGATTTCCAATCTGAGCGATCCGGAGGTGCATGGCTGCTCCGGCACTGACCTGGACGACGGCGGGAGTAATTCCGCAGCTGTGGTGGCGGGGCAGGAGAACTCCTGCGACACCGGCGGCTTCAGCCGTACGCAAAACCGCGCCCAGGTTGCGCGGGTCTTCCACCCCGTCAAGCGCCAAGAGCAACCCCGGCTCCAACTTGAGAATGTCATCAAGTGTCTGAACCCTTGCGGCCGCCAACTCGGCGACCACATCCTGGTGGCGTGGAGTGGAGGCCTTGCGTGTCAGTGCTTCACGGGGCTGAAACTGAACAGGAATCCCGCGGGCGCGGGCCAGATCAATAATGGCCTGCAGCCGCGGATTTGCTTTCCCACGAGTGACCAGGATCCGTCCAACGCTTGATTCCTGGTCCTGCAACGCCTCGTTAACTGCATTTATGCCGTGGATGATCATGTGAGCATTCTTTTAGCCTGTCGAACTCTTTCTCTCGCGCTCATGACCGGCTTGGGCAAGGACAGGCGACTCGCTCGTTCAAGCAAGGGAATGAGTTTTTCCAGTTCCGGACCCGAACTTTTGGCCGTAACTGCCACTCGAATGGGATGAAAGAGATTTTTCCCCTTCTGGCCAGTCTTGGTTTTGGTCGCATTTACCGCTTCGCGGTAACCCTCGAAATCGACATCATCCTGCTGATCCAGGAGATCGGCAAAAGTCGCGATGACCTCCCGCGCCCCTTCCTGCGAGAGGATCTCCTGTATTTCGGGCGAGTGTAAACCTGCCTCGAGATCGAAGGAAAAAACGCGTTCCAGCTCTCCCGGGAGATCCTCGAGTTTGTCGACGTGATTTATCAGAAAAGTAACGCAATCTGCAGCCCATTTGCTGGTTTCAGCGTCGCGTTCCCTGGGAATGATCCCGGCATCTTCGAGGTAAGGCATAGCCAGGCTCACGATTCGGTCCGGATCGGCTTTCTTAAGATGATTTCGGTTGACCCAGTTCAGTTTGTCCAGATCGAAAATCGCCGGGCTCCGGTTGACCCGATCGAGGCGGAACTCTCTTATCAGTTCATCCGGTGTCAAAATCTCACGGCCATCCTGCTCAGGCGCCCATCCAAGCAGGGTCAGGTAGTTAATCAGTGCTTCGGGCAAGTATCCCTGGCGCCGGAACTCGTCAATCGAGGTCGCTCCGTGCCGTTTGCTTAATTTAGAGCCGTCGTTTCCCAAAATCGTGGACAGGTGTGCGAACTTCGGCATGGAAAAGCCGAGAGCCTCGTAGAGGAGGATTTGCCGGTAGGTGTTCGAGATGTGCCCCTCACCTCTGATCACGTGGGTGATTTTCATCGTGGCGTCATCGATCACGCAGGCGAAGTTGTACTGTGCGGAGCCATCGGACCGGAGCAGAATGAAATCGCCGATCACTTCGCAGTCGACCTCCAGCGGACCGAAAACAAGATCCTCAAACTGAACCTTGCCCGGCCTGATTTTCAGTCTCAAAACGGCTTCTTCGCCCTGACTACGGCGACGCTCGGCCTCTTCTGGGGGGATAGCCCGGCATCTGCCTTGATAATGGGGCTGCAAACCCGCCTGGAGCTGGGCTTCTCTTTCTCTCTCCAGCTCCTCGACCGAACAGAAGCAGTAATAAGCTTTACCTGCTTTAAGCAACTGGGCGCCACAATCGGAATAGAGATCGAACCTGTCTGTCTGGCGGTACGGCCCGTAATCGCCACCAACGTCGACACCCTCGTCCCACAAGAGCCCGAGCCACTTCAAATCGCTCATCAGTTGCTCCTCGAAACGTTTCTCGGAACGTTCGAGGTCAGTGTCTTCTATGCGCAGAATAAAGGTCCCGGATTGCTGGCGTGCAAAAAGCCAATTGTAGAGCGCCGTGCGCACGTTACCGACGTGGAGATGTCCGGTTGGACTCGGTGCAAACCTTACTCGTACTGACATTTGCACAGTATACAAGAAGGCGGGCAAGGGCAGGGCATTGCGCGGCAGGCAGTGGTCGGCAGGAACCTGGACTCCTCCCTTGCTTCTCGCAGCACTCACGTGATATCTACCGGCTGGTGTCAAAGCCGAGAAGGAACCGAGAACCACTAAGTCTGGAGGAAATCGAGGACCGGAGGCAGTTGGAGCATGTCATCCCGCTCTTCGTCGCATTCCTGCTCCCTTATATCAGCTATCGAGGAGTGCTGGTGCTCGGGGTGCTCGGGCTGTTCTACGCGCTGTACGTATCGCCCCGTTGGGTCCGTGTGACAACACGGCCGGAAGAAACGAACCGGATTTCAACAGCCAAGCTCAGCTATACGCTGGCGTCATTGTCGGTCCTGCTCTTTTTCCATGATCGAATCTACATTGGCGCCGGGGCATTCGCGGTGCTGGCCGTGGGTGACGCCTGCTCCAACCTGGCCGGTCGCAAGATCGGCGGACCGCGCTTTCCCTATAATCGGCGGAAGACACTGATTGGATTCGCGGCATTCTGCCTGGGAGGGACTCTTTCTTCCTGGGTTGTTATCCTTTGGAATCGCCCTGCTGACACCGACCACTCGGCCCTGGTGTTACTTCTGTTCTCAGCAATAACGGCGGGGGTGTGCGGCTTGTTTGAGACACTGCCTGCCGTCATCGATGACAACATTACGATCGTCTGGTTGGCGGCTTTGCTGTTTTGGTTCTTGTTTTCAATTGAACCCTCCAGCGATAAGCTAAATCTAATAGGTGCGGCGACATATTTTCCCAGCCTTGGCCTGCGGTAGCGGCGGAAATGAAGTTGCATTTCGTAAGGGGTGAGGTTATTCTCATGCTTCAGAAGGGCGAGGTGAAGCTGATTGAATCTGGGCCGGGCTCGTTGACGGAGAATAGGCGACGGCGTTAGAATTGACGCAAGTCGTGACGGGTCTGGTAGACAGCTCGCGCCAATCCCTAGCGAGGGGCCCAATAATGGCGAAAACTGTGACGTCTTCCAGGTTGAGAGTTGGGGTTGCATTAACCGCCTTGGCATTACTCTCGTCCTCCTCTGCCGGCGCCGCGTCGCTCGGCAGTCTGCGGGGGATCGTTCAGAACGAAGCCGGACGGCCGCTCCCCAATATTCTCGTTACAATCCTTGACCCTTCCTCTGAGCAGGCTATTCCCATCCTGACCAGGACCAACGAACTGGGTCACCTTTTTGTCAGCAATATTGAAGCGGGCGCCTATCAGGTAGCCGTCAAAAGCAGCGACTACCGGACAGCGGGCGACAGCGCTGTGGAGGTCCTTCCCGGGAAGACATCACTGATCAAACTGGTCCTGCAGGAACTCCTTAACGCCGAAGGCGACAGTGAAAACATCGCGATCAAATCGCTGCTTCGCACCCCGACGGACCGCCGCCTGATTTTCAGAGAGCAACCGGGACAAGCAGGCGAGCTTGCCCTGGAAACGAGTCCCCTGTTCGATAACGCCGTCTTTCAGGTCTACACGAACGCCGGGTTTGGAGACGATTACCTGATCTATCCTGGCGATTCAATACACGGGACAAGCACGAATTTCGCTTTTGTCGAGTCATTTATCGGGAACAGCAAATACATTTTGGCCGGACAGTTGAATTCCGGCGAGGATTCGCTCTGGAGACTGAAGAATATCTACCAGTATGATTTGGGGGATCTCCAGTCGCTGACGATCTACATGGGATACGGGAGGATGAGCTTCCAGCAGCCGAGTCTTTCTCTGCTGGGCAACCCGGTTACCCTCGGCAATGAAGTCGACTACGTGCGTGCGCTGGGCACGACGAAGACGTTCAATTTTGGATTCGAGGATCGCCTGAACCTGGGTACCGTGTCGATCCTCTGGGGTCTCGAATTCAACCAGGTGCGCAACCACCACCGAGCCGACTCGTTCTGGAATCCCAATTTCGGAATTGCTTACACGGTGACGCCTAACATGGTTTTGGACTTCAGAGCCTCTTCGAAGCGGACCACTCTGGCGAACACCGTCAACCTTCCCGACGGTCAGATCGTCAATCTGGACGACTCCATGCATTATGCGCGAATCGGTGATCAGCTGACCTTCGGAACGACTCGCTACTATCAGGCAAGCCTGGCTCGAAAAATCGGCGGTAGCTCTGAGATTGAAATTGCCGGTTTCGCTACCCGCCGTATGGGTGGAACGCTTCCGTTCCTGGCCGTGTTTGAATTTAGTCCTGCATACGACATTATTCACATCGAGGACGAGCAGGCCGGTACTCGCGGTTATCGAATGACCTGGAACCAGCAGTTCAGCCCGACTCTCCGGGGCTCGATCTCGTTTGTTCGCGCTAACGCTCTTGGGCTTCCGACCTACGTCACCAGCCTGATGGATGGTGCGAACATGGGCACTATCTTCGGGCGCGGCACCTATCATTCAGTTACAGCCCAACTTGACACTCGCATTCCCCAGTCCGGCACCACAATCACGGCGCTTGTGCGAGTGGTGCCCGATGGCCGACCGCTCACGACGCTTGATGCCTTCTCGGACTTGTACGAGACCGGTAACCAGGGTATCAACCTGTTTGTCCGTCAGACTATTCCTGTCCCTGTGGCGCTCTTGCAGTTCGTAGGCCTGGATTTTCTGGCCGTACCGCGCCTCGAGGCGCTGCTCGATTTCCGCAATATCATCGATCAGAACCTCGGAAAACTGACATCTTCTCAAGGCCAGGTGATCCTCGTCCGGGCCCCGCGAAGCGTCCGCGGCGGTATCTCGTTTAAGTTCTAGATCTCCCCAAGCCTTAGCAAAATCGTTTCCCAGCCAGCAGGAGGGTAACTGCGACCGGCCGGCACCTTAATATCTTTCCTTCAGACACTTGTGCGTGCGGGCACAACGGAAAATTCAAAGGAATGAAGTATAATTCAAGTTATTGAATCAGAGTGTCTAACATTGTAGACGTGAAAGCCCGGAGGCAACTTCTTATATAAAAATCTGTCATGTTTTTAGCGGGGATGCTGCGTTGGGTCTGAGTTGGTGGCACCGATCTTGCTTTTCGGCTTGTCGGGAAAACCGCGCGATTTTTCCGCGTAATTGCGGGTATGAACGGACTGATTCGATTCCGAACACTTACGGTACTATTGACGTCAGCACTGGCCGTCTATGTCGGCCTGCTGAACCTGTCTGGTCGAATCAGTTGGAAACTCCCTGCGGACGGAGTCGAATGGAGGCAAGTCGAGGGGCAGGGTGTCGTGGCCGAACGGCTAATCAGGCCGGTTCAGGCCAGCGGGGTTCAGCCGGGCGACAAGCTGCTCGAGATTAACGACATCGTTATCAGAAACATTGACGACTATCACAACGTTCTCGAACTCCTTTCCGGACCGCCGTTTGCGGGTACCCCGACCCGCTATACAATTGAGCGTGGTGACACTCGTTTTGTTATTCCGGTCGATATAAAAGCCCAGTCGCAAATTGGATTTACGGACTATCTGCTGATTGCAGTAGCCTTTACCTATTTGGCGACCGGGCTTTTCATCTATCTGAGAAACGGCCAGGCGGCCGGTGCCTTTCACTTTTACCTGCTTTGCCTGGTTGCTTTCATCCTGTTTCTTTACAGGCACTCCGGCATAGCCACCCCGTTTGACGTTCTTATTTATTGGTGTTCTGCTGCGGCCTTTCTGCTTTTGCCCCCGCTGTTCCTGCATTTCTGCTGCTATTTCCCTGAACCGATAGCGGCTGTCAAGAAATCGAAGTTCGCCAAGCCGGCGATTTACTTCCCGGCTTTGATCCTTGCAGTTGTTCACCTGGCTTGGTTTACCAAGCGTTTGACGGTTTTCGGATTGCCGCGCAACTACGATACTCAGCTTTTGGTCGATCGTGTTCATCTGTTGCACTTTATTGTCTACTTTGTCGCAGCAGGTCTTGTCTTGACGTTTCTGCGGAAGGGCTGCTCGCCTGTTCAGCGCCAGCAAATGAAATGGCTGGTATACGGGACGATTGCGGGGACATTTCCCTTTGTCGTCCTTTACGGGATACCGTACCTGATCGGTGCTCGGATTTTGGACTTCATGAGTGCTTCCGTCCTGGGACTGGGACTCATCCCAGTCAGTTTTGGGTATGCCAT
>DAOTAI010000129.1:0-11723 GCA_035593865.1 Acidobacteriota bacterium | reverse complement strand
CCGAAAATGTCACGCTCGCCGCAGTCCTTGCCGATGGCCGCGAAATCCGCGGCGAGACAACAATTTCACGGTCCGAGACCCCGATAGAAAAGATCAGTTTGCAGCCGGAACATTGCCAGCCACTGGATGAGACCCTGGAGGCCATTGCTCAAGCCGACGTAATCACACTCGGTCCAGGATCCCTGTTCACGAGCCTGATACCCAATCTCCTCGTCCCTGGAATCGTTGAAGCGATTGAAAGCTCTCGAGCGCTTAAGGTCTACATTTGCAATCTGATGACCCAGCGGGGTGAGACCAATCACTTCACGGCCTCCCAGCATGTCGAGGCTATTGCTCGTCATACCAATCGCCAGCATCTGTTCCCACACATTATCCTAAACTGCCAAGCGATCTCTGAACCGATGCTCGAACGGTATCGCGAGGAAGGCGCCGAGCCTGTTCGGAACGACTCGGAGATCCTGCGAGAGAAGGGCTTCATCGTTCACGAGGAGGAGCTGGCGTACGAAGGCAAAAGCCTTCGCCACGACGCAAGAAAGCTTGCCGAAGCCGTTCTCCAGATCTTCGACAAGGAAATCCGGCCATGACCCAACCGACGATATCCTCGCAGCGTCACGCCGTGGTGCTGGCTGCAGGGAAGAGTACGCGCTTCAAGTCCGAAAAACCCAAGCTCGTCCATCCGCTATGCGGCAAGCCGATGATTTGCCACATTCTGGATAAGATCGCTCTCTTGGATGTAGCGAACACCATCGTCGTGCTTGGACACGAGTCTGAATCGGTTCGGGAAGCGTTGTCCGGCTACCCTGTGCAATACGTGATCCAGGAAGAGCAGTTGGGGACGGGGCATGCCACCATGTGCGCTGTCCCAATTTTGCAGAACCTGTCAGGCAGCGTCCTGGTTGTTTACGGCGACACGCCTCTTATCTCAGTTGAGACTTTGAAACGTCTTTTCACCTGTCGTGAGGAAGTGGATGCCGACGAAGTCATCCTGACGGTCGAAACCCCAGAACCTCATGGCTACGGGCGGATTATTCGCGATCCTGACAATAGGCCCCTTCGCATCGTCGAGGAGAAGGACACATCACCCGAACAAAAAGCGATTCGCGAGGTAAATGCCGGGTTCGTCTGCTTTAAGGTCAGCAGCCTTCTCCGGTACTTGCCTATGCTTTCGAGTCAAAACGCGGCGGGCGAATACTACCTCACCGACATGCTGGCTCTTTTGCGAGAACACGGCGGGAAAGTGGTGACCGTACCTGCTTCTTCCGTGGAAGAGACTACCGGAATCAACAGCCGCGAGGAGTTGGCGCGCGCCGAGTCCCAACTCCGATTGGAGATAGCCGTAAAGTGGATGAGAGAAGGGGTGACCATTCTGAACCCTGCCACCGTTTACCTGGATCCCGACGTGGTCGTCGGACCCGACACCCGGATTTATCCGGGAGTGATCATTGAGGGTCAGACCGTGATTGGTCCGCGGTGCACGATCTACAGCGGCTGTCACCTGGTTGATGCGGTTCTGGAAGAGGACGTGGTCGTCGATCAGTGCTCAGTCATTCGACGGAGCCGGGTTGGCCGCGGCACAACCGTCGGTCCCTTTGCTCATTTACGCGAACACTGCCAGGTTGCGGAAAACGTCCGCATCGGAAACTTCGTGGAGGTGAAGAAGTCGGTTATCGGTGCAGGGACCAAGGCGGCGCACCACGCTTACCTCGGTGATGCCGAGATAGGCCGGGAGGTCAACATTGGCGCCGGCACGATTACCTGCAATTACGACGGCGTCCACAAGAACAAAACCACCATCGAAGACCAGGTGTTCGTAGGGAGCGACAGCCAACTCATCGCGCCGGTCACAATACACCGCGGGGCATATGTCGCGGCCGGTTCGTCAATTACTGACGACGTCCCGCCGGGCGCCCTGGCTATCGCCCGCAGTCGGCAGATCAACAAAGAAGGCTGGGCGGCCGCGAAGACGAAGACGAAGGAAAAAGAATGACGGGCGCCGCGAGTGGACCAAGTGGACCAAGTTGGACCGAATGGACCTAGTGGGGGGCAGATGCTCCAAGCTGTCCACTGGGTCCACTTGGTCCACTCAGCGGCCAGCCGGCAGGCGTTCGATTGAACTGCGGTACTCCTGAAGGCTCTTGACTGTGATCTCCTCTCGTTGAAGGGCGCGAACCGCGCTTACAGCCGCAGCCGCGGCCGACAGGGTGGTGATACAGGGAGTCCCGTATTGAGTGGCCGCCCGCCGAATGGCCTTTTCGTCAAAGAATGATTCTTTGCCAAGCGGCGTATTGACGACCAGATCAATCTTCTGACTCTTGATCAGATCAACCACGTTCGGCCGCCCCTCGTTGACCTTGTACACCGTTTCGACTTCAAGGCCGGAATCTCGCAGGACTTTGGCGGTTCCGCTGGTCGCTACAATCCGGAAACCAAGCTCCTGGAAATCATGAGCTATATTGGCAACATAGCGCTTGTCTTTTTGATTCACGCTCAGGAAAACAACGCCGCTTTTCGGCAGTCTCAACCCGGCACTGACCTGAGCCTTGGCGTAAGCATAACCGAAACTGTCCGATGCTCCCATGACCTCACCGGTCGACTTCATTTCAGGGCCCAAGATCGGATCGATTCCAGGGAATTTCACGAAGGGGAAAACCGGCGTCTTGATAAAACACGACCGGACCTGCAAATCATCCAGCACGCCGAGTTCCTCCAGGGTTTTGCCGATCATGAGGCGCGCAGCGAGCTTTGCTAACGGGACACCAGTCGCTTTACTCACGAAGGGAACGGTGCGGCTGGCGCGAGGATTCACCTCGAGCACATAGACCTTGTTCTCGACCACCGCAAACTGGACGTTCATCAACCCCACCACGTTGAGTGCGAGTCCCAGGCAGCGCGTGTACTCCCGCATAGTTTCAAGGTGTTCATCCTCGATGACGATTGGCGGCAGGACCGAAGTGCTATCCCCGGAATGTATCCCCGCCTCCTCGATGTGCTCCATAATGCCGCCTATCACGACACGAGAACCGTCCGCCAGCGCGTCCACGTCATACTCCCGGGCATCCTCCAGGAACTTGTCGATGAGGATGGGGCGCTCCGGAGAAACTTCAACAGCGTCAGTGACGTAATGGTCCAGAGATCGCTCATCGTATATGATCGCCATCGCGCGTCCCCCGAGTACGTACGACGGCCGCACCAGGATTGGATAACCAATCCGCTTGGCCACATCCCGTGCTTCGGCAACGGACATGGCCGTCCCGTTATCCGGCTGAGGGATGTTCAGGTCGCGCAGCAGTTTCCCGAAACGCTCGCGGTCTTCGGCCAGATCAATCGACTCCGGGGAGGTCCCGATGATGGGCACGCCTGCCCGGAACAGCGGCAGGGCGAGATTCAGCGGCGTCTGTCCACCGAACTGAACAATCACTCCCTGCGGTTTTTCTTTTTCAACGATGGCCATCACGTCTTCAAACGTGAGGGGCTCAAAGTAGAGACGATCCGAGGTGTCGTAGTCCGTTGAAACGGTCTCGGGATTACAGTTGACCATAATCGTCTCAAAGCCATCCTCCTTGAGTTGAAAAGCGGCGTGACAACAACAATAGTCAAATTCGATCCCCTGACCGATCCGGTTGGGACCGCTTCCCAGGATCATGACTTTAGGCCGGTTCGTAGGTTCTGCCTCGTCTTCGTTCTCGTAAGTGGAATAAAGATACGGCGTGTATGATTCAAACTCAGCCGCGCAGGTGTCGACCCGCTTGAAAACGGGCAACAAATTGTGTTGTTTCCGGTATTCCCACAGATCGACCTCGCTGATCCTGTCGGATTCCCGATCGGTGTTCTCATTCAGTAACTGGGCCAAGGCGAGATCGGAGAATCCCTCCTGCTTAGCCGCACGCACGATTTCCGGAGTAATGGTGTTAAAGGTCAGACGTCTGAGTTCCTTCGTCTTCTTGATCACCTGCTCCAAGTGGCTTAGGAACCATCGATCAATTTTGGTCAACTCAAAGACTTCGTCGATCGTATATCCCTCGGTGAAGGCGAGGTGGATGTAGGCCAGCCTCTTCGGGTTGGGCTCGATCAGGTGCTCACGGATCCGGTCCCGGCAAACCCGCTCGCTGATCAGAGTCTTACCGGTTTCCAGCGATCTCACTCCCTTCAGGAGCGCCTCCCGGAAGGTTCGCCCGATCGCCATCACCTCTCCCACGGATTTCATCTGGGAACCCAACACCGGGCGTGCCTCTGGAAACTTCTCGAAGTTCCATTTCGGTATTTTGACAACCACGTAGTCGAGCGTCGGTTCGAAGCACGCCGGGGTCTTGAGTGTAATGTCGTTCGGGATCTCATCCAGCGTGTAGCCAACCGCCAGCTTGGCAGCGATCTTGGCAATAGGGAATCCGGTGGCCTTAGAGGCGAGCGCCGAGCTCCGGCTCACACGCGGGTTCATTTCAATGACCACCATCCGGCCGTCATTGGGATTCACGGCAAACTGAATGTTGGAACCGCCGGTTTCCACTCCGACCCGGCGAATGATCCGGATGGCCGCATCCCGCATCGCCTGGTATTCGCGATCGGTTAATGTCTGAGCCGGGGCGACCGTGATCGAATCGCCGGTGTGGATGCCCATCGGATCAAAGTTTTCTATCGAGCAGACAACCACGACGTTGTCATTGAGGTCCCTCATGACCTCCAGTTCGAATTCCTTCCAGCCGATGATCGATTCCTCAATCAGGACTTCGTGAATCGGGGACAACTGAAGTCCGCGGCCAGCAATTTCCTCGAATTCCTCGGTGTTGAATGCTATTCCGCTTCCCGAACCGCCCAGTGTAAACGAAGGCCGGATAATGGCTGGCAGTCCAAGCTCGCCGACGATCGCCTTGGCCTCTTTCAAGCTGTTGGCCAATGCGGACCGAGGCACCTGGAGTCCGATTTCCTCCATGGCCGCCCGGAACAGCCGGCGATCTTCCGCAACTTTAATGGCCTGGAGCTTTGCGCCAATCATTTCCACGCCGTATTGATCCAAAATGCCGGCTTCAGCCAACTCCACCGAGAGATTCAACCCGGTTTGGCCGCCTACTGTAGGGAGCAAGGCATCCGGTCGTTCGCGCCTGATGATCTCGCCCACATACTCCACGGTCAGGGGCTCGATATAAGTGCGCGTGGCAAGGTCGGGATCGGTCATGATGGTGGCCGGGTTGGAATTTACCAGCACGACCTCAAAGCCATCACCGAGCAAAGCTTTGCAGGCCTGCGTGCCGGAGTAGTCAAATTCGCAGGCCTGTCCGATAACAATCGGGCCGGAGCCTATAATCAGAATCCTCTTGATATCGTTTCGTCTGGGCATAGCATTCGCCTGTCAGGATTGTGTGTACTCAGTCATCTGCCGGATGAAATCTTCGAACAGGTAAAGCGAATCGTGCGGACCCGGAGCGGCCTCCGGGTGGTATTGAACGGAAAATGCCGGGAGATGTCGATGCCGCATTCCTTCGAGCGTCTTGTCGTTTAAATTTATGTGTGTCAACTGGATTTCCCGGTCGTTGAGAGAATCGGGATCCACTGCAAATCCGTGATTGTGACTGGTAATTTCCACCCGGTTCGTGATCAGGTTCTTCACCGGCTGGTTTCCACCACGGTGGCCAAACTTCAGCTTAAATGTACGCCCGCCAAAAGCGAGACCAAGAAGTTGATGCCCCAGGCAAATCCCGAAGATCGGTCGTTTGCCCAGCAGCTGGCGAATGTTCCGGACGATGTAATCAAGCGGTTCTGGGTCTCCAGGCCCGTTAGATAAGAAAACCCCATCCGGTTTCAATGCCAGAACATCGTCTGCTGAAGTTATGGCTGGGACGACGGTTACGTCACAGCCATGTGCATTCAAGCACCTTAAGATATTCGTCTTGATGCCAAAATCATAGGCAACAACGCGAAAACGGGCATCCGGTCTCGGCCAACGGTACTGTTCTCGTGAGGAGACAATTTTGACGTAGTCGCTGCCGGTCATCGACGGGTGCTTGAGAACTTTCTCTTTCAAGGAGTCGGGCGAAAAATCAGACGATGAAATGATGCCCCGCATGGCGCCGCGATTCCGAATATGCCGGACTAAGGCGCGCGTGTCGAGGTCTGAGATCCCAGTGACGCCATGCTCTGACAGATATTCATCGAGCGTCATGGCACCACGCCAGTTGCTGAACAACGGGCTGCACTCCCGCACCACGAAACCTTCCAGGTGTACCTTGGCGGATTCGATATCCTCGGGGTTGGTTCCGTAGTTACCGATTTGCGGTTGAGTCATAACGACAATCTGGCCGGCATAAGAAGGATCGGTAAGGACTTCCTGGTATCCAGTCATCGAAGTATTGAATACAACTTCGCCGAGGGCCTCACCGCTTGCACCAAAACCCCGCCCCTCGAAGATCGTTCCGTCTTCGAGATACAGAACCGCCTTCTGACCAGTCATACGTGTACTATCTACCTCCAGATTTGAATTTCTACCAAGTTGAGGGTCACTGTCCGCCGCGTACTTCGCCCGCCTGGAAGAACCCCAGAGCCCGAGTGGACAGCGAGCGAGCTAATCAATCAACCCCAGTTTGGAAACGGGCCAATATCGAAAGATGGCTTTACCGAAGACATTTTCGGCCGGAACAGGCCCCCAGTGCCGGCTGTCGTTGCTGGAGTTGCGGTGATCGCCCAGAACATAGTAGCTATGTGGCGGTACCTTCTGAGGGGGGCAAGATGCATAGTCGAAATATTCAGGTGTCACATATTGCTCGGGAAGCGGCTTGCCGTTGATAAAAACGACCCCCGACCGGATCTCGACTATTTCCCCCGGAAGACCAACGACTCTTTTGATAAACGACTTGGTAGGATCTTTCGGGTACCAGAAAACAACGATGTCACCGCGCTCGATGCCGGAAAAGTGATAGATGAACTTGTTGACAAAAATGCGTTCCTGATCCAACAGGCGTGGCTGCATACTGGTTCCCTCGACCTTAACCGGCTGCACCACAAACACCACGATCAGGATGGCAGTGAGAGCGGCGAAGAAGATGTCGCGCGTCCAATTGCGGATCTCGCGAAGTAAAAGGACGACCTCGCTCTTTTCCGGAGTTTCGTTTCCCGAACCGACGTCTTCAGGAACGTTCTTGTCTTCCATCGTGTACACTGAGGCTTCTTTGAACCTACGCATGAATATCATAAACGATCCAAGGACAGCAACCCAACCTGAAAGACGATCGGATCGGTAAAGAACTGGTTTACTGCGCCTGACTGTTATGGTACCTTGAGGTTTTTTCGAGGAGGCAGGACCACATTGATAGCAAAAGAGATCTTCCTTACTAAAGGTGTCGGCAGGCACAAAGAACGGCTTACCAGTTTCGAGATGGCGCTGCGGGACGCCGGTATCGCAGCTTTTAACCTGGTGCGCGTCTCGAGCATCTTTCCTCCGGGCTGCAAGCTGATTTCGAAGAAGCAGGGACTGAGTCGCCTCCTTCCGGGACAGGTTGTTTTCTGCGTCATGAGTGAGGCTTCTACAAACGAACCGAACAGGCTCGTTGCCGCCTCGATCGGAGTAGCTACTCCCCGCGACGCACAGCAGTACGGGTATCTGAGCGAACATCACAGTCACGGGCAGACCGAGAAGGTAGCGGGAGACTATGCCGAGGATCTGGCGGCGGAGATGCTGGCCACCACCCTCGGCGTGGACTTCGATCCGAATCAGAGCTGGGATGAGAAACGGGAAATCTGGAAGATCTCAGGACAGATAGTCAATACCCGGAATATCACTCAATCGGCAGTTGGCGACAAAGACGGACTCTGGACGACGGTGATAGCAGCAGCGGTGCTGATCCCTAAATAATCGAGCACTGGCGGTTATCAGCCGCACGAGCGAGGGTTGGCAAGAGCACGAAGGCATGACTGGCTATTCGTGCTCTTGTCATTTATGCTCATCAGCCTTCCAGAATCTCCTTCTCTTTCTGGCGCGTCAGGGCATCGATCTTCTCAATGAAGGCATCGGTAACCTTCTGAATTTCGTCCAAGCCACGGTGCTCGTCGTCTTCAGAGATCTCCTTGTTCTTGCAGGCCTTCTTGAGCCGCTCATTGGCTTCGCGGCGAATCTGACGAACTGCTGTCCGGTGCTCCTCCGCGATCTTACCGAGGTGCTTCGCCAGAGATTGACGCCGTTCCTGCGTTAGAGGCGGGATGGGAATGCGGATGATCCTGCCGTCATTCGACGGTGTGATCCCGAGGTCCGAGGCCATGATTGCCTTCTCAATAGCATGAAGCTGGGACAGATCCCAAGGCTGGACCGTGATCAGGGTAGGTTCTGGAACATGCAGACTGGCGACCTGGCTGATTGGCGTCGGGGTACCGTAATAGTCAACGGTGATGTGATCGAGCAGGCTGACCGAGGCACGCCCAGTCCTTATCGAAGCCATGTCCCGCGTCAGATCGTCCACGGTCTTCTGCATCCGTTGTCTGGCGTCTGCAACGATGTCTTTAATCATACGCTTGGGCTTGAGATATTAGATGGTTAAGCGATAAGAGAACCGACTTTCTCTCCCAGAACGACCTGTTTCAGGTTTCCTTCCTTTTTCAGATTAAACACGATGATGGGAAGCTGGTTGTCTTTGCACAACGCGATGGCGGTGGCATCCATGACCTTAAGCCCACGGTCGAGAACGTCCAGGTAGCTGAGTTGATCGAAGAACTTGGCTTCGCTGTTCTTTTGCGGGTCGGAGTCGTAGACGCCGTCGACCTTTGTTCCCTTAAGTATGACTTCGGCCCGAATTTCCATGGCACGCAAGGCTGCCGCGGTATCAGTCGAGAAATAGGGATTGCCGGTTCCGGCTGCAAAGATGACAACGCGCTTTTTCTCAAGATGGCGGATTGCCCGCCGGCGTATGAAAGGCTCTGCCACTTCCGCCACGTTGATCGCGCTGAGGACGCGGGTATAGATCCCAATCCTTTCTAACGCACTCTGCAGTGCCAGGGCGTTGATAACGGTGGCCAGCATGCCCATGTAATCGCCCGTGGCCCGATCATACCCGGCTTCGCTTACGTTAACGCCGCGTATGATATTGCCGCCGCCGACTACTATCGCGATTTCTACTCCAAGCTCATGGACTTCCTTGATCTGGCGGGAAAGGTTGTCCATCATGCCGGGATCGACGCCGAAAGTCTGGAAACCCATCAGCGCCTCCCCGCTCAGCTTGATCAGGACCCGGCCGTACTTCGGCTTTTTGATCTGGAGGCCGTTTCCAACCAAGGCGTCTTTGACATCGGCGGCGTCGCCTGTCATTTTCACCCCCAGCAATAGCTCGACGAGAGACTTGCGACGACTGACGGCTGGAAAGCCTGACGACTGCCCATCAATCGACGACTTTTCAACCGTCAATGGTCAATTGTCAATCGCCGCTTGTCAATTCTCTTCACCTATTTTGAAGCGTGCAAAGCGCCGAACCGTGACGTTTTCTTTCAGCTTTGCAATCTTGGACTTGATCAGTTCGTCAACGGTTACCTCGGGATCCTTGATAAAAGGCTGCTCATAGAGGACAACTTCAGAGAAATACTTGTTGAGCTTCCCTTCAACGATTTTCGCGACTACCTGATCGGGCTTACCGCTTCCCGCGGCCTGTTTCCTGTAGATCTCTCGTTCGCGCTCGAGTTCAGCCTCGGGTACGTCCTCGCGCTTGACGTATAGAGGGTTAGCGGCGGCGATCTGCATGGCCAGATCACGGACCAGTTCCTGGAAATCGTCAGTGCGGGCCACGAAATCGGTCTCGCAATTCACCTCGACGAGAACTCCCAACTTCCCACCAGCGTGAATGTAGGATGTGACCAGACCTTCGCGGGTCGCCCGCCCGGCTTTCTTTTCCGCAGCCGCGAGTCCACGCTGACGCAGAATAGTCACTGCCTTTGAGACATCACCATCCGCCTCTGCCAGCGCCTTTTTGCATTCCATCATTCCTGCGCCCGTTTTTTCGCGCAGTTCTTTCACCTGTCCAGCTGTGATAGCCATTCGTATCCTCCTGCCCTCTATCTGGAAAGAGCGCAGTGTCTCAGCCCTGATTCTTTTCGGATTCGACCTTGGCGTCCGCGGATTCCGAGGGCTCGGTTGCTTCCGGGACCTCGCTTCCGGGTTCGGAGGGTGTATCCGCAGGCTGGTGATGGGAGCCCGAACCCTTCTTGCGGCTCACCTTCCTGGTCTCTGGCTCGGTCGCTTCTTCAGCCGAGGCGGCCTCCGCTTTGGAAAGCTCTTCGGGAGTTGCTTCTTCGGCCAGTGCGATCTGTTCCGAATCGTTTGCAATGGTCTTGGTTTCAGCCAAATCCCCACGAATTACGGTCTGCTCAGCGGGAGCCGCCTGCTGGGACCGCCGGGCAGCTTCCTTGGCTTCCTTGGCGGCCTTACGAGCAGCTGCTTCCCTGGCTGCTTTCTCCTCCGCCTCCTTCATCTCCGCCTCGACCCGGGCCTGGTAGATGGCCCTACCCGCTATGACGGCGTCGGCGATGGTGGAAGCAAAGAGGCGCACCGCGCGCAGGGCATCGTCATTGCCTGGAATCACGTAGTCGACGTCATCCGGGCTGCAGTTGGTGTCGACAATCGCGATAACAGGAATTCCCAGTTTGGCGGCTTCTTTAACTGCAATAGCTTCCTTGTTCGAGTCGACAACAAAGATCGCTCCAGGGAGTCGATCCATGTCCCTGATACCCCGGAGGTTCTTTTCAAGCCTCTTGCGTTCCCGTTCGAGTCTGGCGACCTCCTTCTTCGAAAGCTTCTCGTAGAAGCCGTTCGCCTTCATCGATTCCAGTTCCTTGTATCGCTTAAGGCTGTTCTGGACCGTCGTGAAATTGGTGAGCAAGCCACCCAGCCAGCGATTGTTCACGAAGAACATACCGCACCTCTGGGCCTCTTCTTCGATAGATTCTTGTGCCTGCCGCTTAGTGCCGACGAACAGAATCGTCTTACCTTGAGCGGATATCTCGGTCACAAAATCCAATGCAGTTTTGAACAGCCTGAGCGTTTTCTGCAGATCGATGATATAGATCCCGTTGCGTTCACCGAAGATGTACTCTTTCATCTTCGGATTCCAACGCCGGGTCTGATGCCCGAAATGGACCCCCGCCTCCAACAACTGTTTTATCGAGATCGCAGTCAAACAAAGCCTCCTGGGTTATCGCTTCGAGTATTGGAACCGTTTACGGGCTCCGGGCTGACCGTACTTCTTCCGCTCCTTGATCCGCGGGTCACGGGTCAGAAAGCCGGCCTTCTTAACTCGGGGGCGCAACTCCGGGTCAAAAGTCAGCAGAGCACGCGCTATGCCGAGGCGTGCCGCTCCGGCTTGTCCGGAATAGCCGCCTCCGGCCACGTTAATGTACACGTCAAACTTATCAAGAGTGTCGGTAAGGACTAAAGGCTGAGTCACCAGCATGCGCTGGGTTCTGTTGCGAAAATAGTCCTGGTAGTCGACGCGGTTCACCACGATCTGACCGGTCCCGGGCATCAGAAATACACGCGCAGTCGCGGTCTTTCGTTTGCCAGTGCCGTAGTACTGTACTTTATCCAAGCGCTGTTCTCCTTAAAGACTGAGCGGTTGCGGCTTCTGAGCCTGATGCGGATGCTCGGCGCCCGCATAAACCTTCAGTTTCCTGATCAACTTCTTGCCCATTTTGTTCTTCGGGAGCATGCCTTTAACCGCATATTCCATGAGTCGTTCCGGATGCTTCTGAAAGAGATCTCT
>DAOTAI010000128.1:0-11734 GCA_035593865.1 Acidobacteriota bacterium | reverse complement strand
CAATAACGATTGGAACGGGACAAGCAGCCGTCACTTTCTCAAAATCGGGCACGAAGTAAGTCTTCACGAAGGCTGCACCGAGTTCCGCGCAAATACGCACGGCCAGACCGATGTAACGCGCATCTCGAGTGATCTCCCGCCCGACCGCTGTCACTCCAAGTGTCGGAATGCCGTAGCGCATGCCCGCGTCCACCAGGCGGGTCATATTCTCGACCGATTGCGTCTCGTATTCGCCGCCGATAAAGACCTGAACTGCGACAGCGGATACGTTCATGCGGACCGCATCCTCCATGTCAACTGCCAGCCGTTCGTTAGAGAGCTCTTTCAGGATGCTGGGGCCACCGCTCGCCCGCATGACGATCGGTTTCTGGGTAGATGGCGGAATAACTGACCGCAGTATGCCGCGGGTGAGCATCAGGGCATCGGCATAGGGCGCAAGGGGAAGAATCGTGATGTCGACGCGCTCCAGCCCAGTAGTAGGCCCCTGAAAGTAACCGTGGTCAAAGGCCAGCATCACCGTCTTCCCCGAAACCGGGCTGAATATGCGAGCCAGGCGATTTTTCATGCCCCAATCGTAGGAATTGGATCCCTTAAGGAAAAACAGCTCGCTTCTCTGCGGAATCTCGGGATAATAGTTCTTGGCCTCTTTCAGATTGTCCGTATCTGCCATGTCTGGTACTCCTTGGGATGATCATTTAGCCTACCGCATGCACCCGGCAGGGGCAAGGGAGAACTCTACTTCTGTAAGGAGAACTCCACTTCTTCAGTTCTAGTCCTTGAGGTCTTTTGAGTCCTTTAGGTCCTTGGCGTCCTTTCTACCCGGCCCGGTTTGACACCGGTCCCTCAACTCATTATTGTTCATGGGACATGGAGCTTCTGGAACACGTTTATTACGGTAATACTGTCAGGACCTGGATGTGGGCAGTTATCGTTTTTCTGTCGCTTCTGACAGCACTCAGGCTGGTCCGCAGCCTGGCGGTGCGGTGGCTTTCAAAGTTCGTCAGCCGCACTCCCTTGAGTCTTGATGACCGCCTCGTGGACCTCCTTAAGCGCACAAGGCTCTTTTTTATCCTGGCCGTATCAATCTGGGGGGCCAGCCTGGTTCTCAGCCTCTCCCCCAAGGTTGCCGTTCTCATTCGCGGCGTTATGGTGGTGGCGGTCGTGGCACAAGTCGGCATCTGGCTGACCTCCCTCGTCAGCCTGGTGGTCACTCACTACGTCGCAAAGGAGATCGGGGAGGGATCCGAGGCGGTGAGTGTTTCCACCGCGCTGAATTTCATCGGCAAGCTTCTTCTTTGGACGGCGCTGCTCCTGTGGGCGCTTGACAATCTCGGTTGGAAAGTCGGTCCCTTGCTCGCCGGTCTGGGAGTAGGCGGAATCGCGGTAGCGCTGGCAGCCCAAAATCTACTCGGCGATCTCTTCGCGTCTTTCTCGATTCTTTTTGACAAGCCCTTTGTGATCGGGGACTTCATCAACGTCGGGACCGAGTCGGGAACCGTCGAGCGGATCGGGCTGAAGACAACGCGACTCAAGAGCCTCAGCGGAGAACATCTGGTTATCTCGAACGCTGACCTGCTGAAGAGCCGCATACGGAATTTCAAGCTCATGCAAGAACGACGGGTGGTTTTCCAGATCAGCGTCGTCTATCAGACCCCCTATCATCAAGTGGCCGCGATACCGGGCATGATCCGGAAAATCATCGAAGAACAAAGGGAAGTCCGCTTTGACCGATCTCATTTCGCGCGATACTCCGACTCCGCATTAACCTTCGAAACCGTCTACTGGGTAACCAACCCGGATATGACCCGATACATGGACATCCAGCAAAGTATTAACCTTGCGATCTTCAAGAAGTTTGAGGAAGAGGGAATTAAGTTCGCCTATCCGACACAGGTCGTGTACGTCGCCCAAGACCAGAGGGTCATGTCGATGTAAGAGCCCCTCGACGGAAGACTAGAACGCCTCTTTGTTCACGACATAGGGCATCTTCTTGATGTCACCATCGTAGTTGCCCTCGAGCACGTCGATCAGCCCCTGGACGCATCGACCGGCCATGCCGATTTCCGGATCGGGAGAGAGTCGAGTCTGCCGTCCGGCACTCGCGAAGTGATGGAAAAGTCGCACGCGCTCGGCGATCTCCGGATCCCGCAGGGGCGAGTCATCCGGCAGCGGCTCCTTTTCGAACACATCCAGAGCGGCTCCGGCAATCATCCGGTTCTTCAAGGCGCGGTACAAGGCCGCTTCATCTACGACCGGGCCCCGGGAGGTGTTAATCAGGTAAGCTGTTGATTTCATGAGGGCGATCGCGTCATCGTTGATCAAGCCTTTTGTCTTCTCGATCAGGGGAACGTGCAGGCTGACATAGTCCGATTGACGCAGCAAGTCCTCAAAGGAGACGTACCTGATGGTATTTCGCCGCCGCGACAGCCCCTTCCGAACCTTCAAATCGAAAAGCGACTGAACCTTGGCCACGAAGTCCCAATCCTGAAACTCCGGATCGTGACAGAGGACGTTCATATCCAGCCCGGTACACTTGAGGATAAAGGCTTTCCCAATCCGTCCGGTCCCGACAACCCCGACCGTCTTCCCAGTTACTTCATCCCCAAGGAACGGGAGGTAGGGGTGCCAGGTTTTCCATTGCTTTTCCCTGACTAGCTGTTCGCTGGGATATAGCCGCCGTGACACCGAACCCATCATGAAAAAGGCGAATTCCGCGGTAGCGTCAGTGAGCACCTCGGGAGTGTTGGTGAAAGGGATACGGTACCGATTGGCCGCGGCCCGGTCGATGTTGTCGAAACCGACAGCGTCTTGGGCGATGACTTTTAGAGTTCCCGCCCCTGCCGCCAACACTTCCTCATCAATGCAATCACGAAGTGTAGTAATAAGACCATCGATTCCGGACTTTACCCTTTCGACAATCAAGCTCTTGGGGGGCGGTTCCAGCCGATCGTAAACCTCCACGTCGTAACCACGTTCCCTCAGTCGATTCAATGCTTCGTTCCCGATATCACAGGTGGCAAACACACGAAATGTCGGCATGATTCGTATCCCCATCTTCAACAAGTCGCAGCTCGACGTCGTTCTCCTGATTTTCCCAGGACTTGCGATACAGAGAGAAACGTTCACTTCAACGCGCTCGGAACACTGGGTGACAACTTCAGCTTGCCAAGCGTTTCGGCCATCTTTCCGATTCCTTCTTCCAGAAGCTCCATGGACGTTGCGTAGGAAAGACGCAGATAGCCTTCACCATATTCACCGAAAGCAGTTCCGGAAAGGAGAGCAACGCCTGCCTCCTTCAAGAGCAGGCTGGCCAGCTCGGAAGACTTCATTGAAAAGGATTTGACGTTTGGAAACACGTAGAAGGCGCCGCGCGGCAGCCGGCAAGAGACGCCAGGGATCTGGTTAAGGAGCTCGACGACGCGATTGCGACGAAGCTCAAAAGTCTGGATCATCTGCCGCACCGGCGTATGGTCGCCGGTTAGCGCTGCCAAACCGGCCATTTGAGTGAAAGCAGCCGTGCACGAGTTGGAGTTGACCATCAGTTTAGTTATCAGGGCAGCAAGATCGGCCGAGGGAAAGACGCCGTATCCCAGTCTCCAGCCCGTCATGGCATAGGTTTTAGAGAAACCGTCCAAAATGATGGTTTTCTGCTGCATGCCAGGAACAGAGGCTATGCTGAGCGCCTGGCAGTCATAGGTCATATGGCTGTAGATCTCGTCGGAGAAGAACAGCAAGTTGTGGTCCCCCAGGGCAGACGCAAGTTTCTCGAGATCGTCCTGCTCCAAGGCCGAACCCGTGGGGTTGTTGGGTGAGTTCAGGACAACGAGGCGGGTGCGATCCGTTACGAGGCTTATCACTTCATCGACATCCATCCGGAAATCGAGTTCTTCCCGGAGAGGCGCCGCGACAGGAACGCCCCCGGCGAAACGAATCATCGACTCATAGATCGGGAACCCGGGATTCGGGTAGATCACTTCGTCGCCATGATTGACCAGCGCAAGCATGCTGAAGAAGATAATCGGCTTTCCTCCTGGAGTGACTACAACCTGATCGGGATGAACCGTAATATTGCGCGTACGCGAGATTTCGGCGGCGATGGCCTCTCGCAACGGGAGTATGCCGGCCGACGGGGTGTAATGGTGCCAACCATTTCGCAGCGCCTCGACAGCCGCCTCGACAATGTGTTCAGGTGTATTGAAGTCAGGTTCGCCGATCTCGAGATGAACAACTCGACGCCCTTCGCTTTCCAGTTTCTTCGCCCTCGCCAAGACTTCAAATGCTGTCTCGGTACCCAGCCTCCTCATTCGTTCCGCAGAAATCATGGTCTCTACTTTGACGCGAGGCGCGGGTGATCGTCAAGGGGTGCTCCGATCGGGAGTCTGTCGCATTTCGCGAGGGCAGCCAGGGCAAAGCAGGTTGCGCTATAGGTGAGAAACTCATAAGTCTGCGTGTTTAACGACTTGGCCCACCATCGCCCGGTCTCTCGTTGGTTGGTGAGGATCCATTTCACGGCCTTCTCGATTCTCGGATCTGTTGCCGGGATTCCCGCGTCTCTTGCCACGCAAACTGCCAGACCGGTCATGTGTCCATCACTTGGGGCTTGATGGTAATCGGATTCCTTCTCAAGCTGGTGTTGGCGCGCGCCCTCGCCCCACTCGGCCGGTTCTGCGAAGTCACGTAACGCCCAGCCTCCATCCTCGTGCTGTCGCTTCCAGAGAGACTCCAAGCTCGCCGATCGTTGCTCCGGCTTCAGAAGGCCGGGAAACCAAGTCGAGGCCCAAACCCGCCAGAGCTGTGCATACTCGTGGGGCGGAGGTGTTCCCTGCAGGTATGTTCGAAGCAAGTCGATACGACTCTCCAACTCGGGCTCGTTGACCGATTCTAGCCAGCCTGGCGCCATTGAGACGGCGATAGCGGCCACCGCTGAAAGCTGAAACGATTCTGACTGCAAGGGCGGCCAGCAATTCGGCACCGACCAGGCGCCGTTCTCCCTCTGCAGCCGGAACATGCAGCGCAGCATTGCATCTGTATCCGGGGAAAGGACACCCGAAGTGTGAGCGTCCCACGAGGCCAGCCCCAAGGCGGCCCACACAACTTGAGCCGACTTGTTGCCGGCGAGCAGAAGCCGTTCTTCTTTCTTCCCAACAAACGACTCGAGGTTCTTCAGAAAAAAGTC
This sequence comes from Acidobacteriota bacterium, assembly GCA_035593865.1. Taxonomy (GTDB): domain Bacteria; phylum Acidobacteriota; class UBA6911; order RPQK01; family RPQK01; genus RPQK01. The sequence continues at coordinate 6,558 of DAOTAI010000128.1, read as the reverse complement.
TCTTGTATCCGTGAGAGCATGGCCGGCAACCGGCGACAGAGAAGGGCGAACCAACAGGTAAACAGCGTTGACGTGACACCCGATACACTTGTACTTCTTGTTCCAGACTTCGGCGCCTTGATCCAGATAAGCGAGTGCATCCGGAACGGAAATATTCGATCGAATGGCCTCGCCGGCATCAGCCCGTGGAATCTTGATCTCATCGAGTTCGAACTGAAAATCTTCCCACGGCGCCCGGGAACGCGCCACCGGGCTCGGTGCGCCAATCCTGTACCCCGCGGGAAAGCCAAACGAATAAAGGCAGATGGCTGCAATTCCGAGAAGCGCGCCGAGCCCCAGGGCATTCCACGCCTTCCTCCTCGGTCGGGTGGAATCAGCAGCGAATTCGGCGATCGCATACCCGATCAGGATCCCAGCCGAGAGGGCAAGGAACACGAACAGTACAGCAAGCCATACCTTCATGCTTTAGGCGAAAGTTGATCTCCGACGCAAAAATATAAATGCAGAAAGAACCAGACCCGATAAGAAGGCAATCATGCCCCATTGCGAAAGAGTCGGGACAGTAGTTGAAGGACCGCCGACTTGAAGCGCTCCTCCCGTGGTGCTGGCGGCCACGGTCATCTCGCTTCTGTCCACCAGGGCGTTTGCACCCGGCATCGCGTCGGAAAACGTAATGCGAATGCCGCCAGGATTCCCTGTCACCATGAAGGTCAAAACGGCAAACAGTTCGTCCTGCAGCCCGGTGGTCTCAAAATTCCCGTCGGCAAGCAGGGTTATCCTGCCTGAATCCGCCGTCATCGGGTTGACGTTTTCGGAAACTATCACCGTCCCTCCACCGCCGATGAAAGCGATTGGCGGTCCACCGGAGAGAATGACGCTGTTGGTGATCACACTGGGGTGGCACGGATCCATTCCCGCGAACGAGTGGGAAGGAAGAGGAGTCCCCGGATTCGTCAGAACTGGCGGAGACATCCCTGGAAAGTCTGAAATCCTTGCGTGAGGCGTTCCGGCCAGCACCCCCGGGTCGGCTTCATAGTCCAAGGTAGCCGACAGCTGCATCCACTCCTGGTTGGCGCCGGAGACGTTAAGAAAAACCCCAACTTGAACGCAGGCAAATTGTCCCGGGGGGACGATCGGAGATTCCACCCAGAAATTGACCTGTGCCACTGCCCCTGTCGTCAGCAAAACGGCGATCAAGGACGGAACCAGAACCTGAACGAGTCGCATCAGCATAAGTTCCCTCCACTACCGTTAAGCAAAACCGCGCTTGTGTCGCCGAAGCATACAGGGGAACAGGAGTTCCGTCAAACGCTATTTTAGTTGGGGGTTCTTGGAGAAAGGACAATTCCTCACTCTGAGGGCGGGAGCGAACAGGGCACCGCTCATTCGAGGCTTTCGGCGCCACTTGCAGGAGAAACCCGCGGATGACGCGGAAGCCTCGGTTGACGCGGATCAGGCTACCTTGCCCCGTTGAACTCCTTGATCGCTTCGAACATAGCAACGATGTTCTCAACTGGGGTATTGGCCTGGATGTTGTGTACGGTATTGAACACAAAGCCTCCGCCCTTCCCGAAAATCTCGCAGCTTCGTAGCACTTCTTCCCGAACCTGCTGCGGGGTTCCGAAGGGGAGAGTCTTTTGTGTGTCAACTCCGCCTCCCCAGAAAACGAGACGATCACCGTACTTCTGTTTGAGTTTTTCCGGCTCCATTCCGGGGGCCGAGATCTGAACCGGGTTGAGGATGTCAAAACCGGCCTCGATAAAGCCCTCGATGAGGGGTTCCACCGCCCCGCAGGAATGCTTGAACGTCTTCCAGGTGGTGTTTTGGTGAATCCAGTCGTTCATGCGCCGGTAGTACGGAAGGTAAAGATCGCGAAAAGAGTCCAGTGAGCAAAATGTTGAAGACTGGGTTCCAAAGTCCGTACCGCAGATGAAGACCGCATCGAAGGCATTTCCAACCCGTTCGAATATCTTCTCCAAATTCTGAAGTGCGATCTCGGTCTGGCGTTCGAAAACCTTTTTGATATAGTCCCGGCGGGTGACGGTCGAGATATACCACTCTTCGATGTCGCGAATGCCTTTCGGATGTTTAAGACCGAGGCCCGGCACAAGTGCTATATCCCCCAGTGCCATGCCCCCAAGCGATGCAACAATTCCCCTCCCCGAGGCGCAGCAGCGCCGAACCTCGCTTTCGAAATAGACCAGATCTTCTTCGCTGATCGGGCCGAATTCCTCGAGGTTGTCTTCCGGATTCAGCTTCTCTTCGTCTATGGGGTCTTGCCTGATGATTGCGTCAAAATAAAAGCCGTCTTTCGGTAGTTTTCCGCTTGGCGGAACCGTGGTATCTCCCTGCGGATACAGGTAGGTGCTATCCTCATCGTCGACGGTGGTGTTAAAGTGCTCGGATACGAGCACCTCGAGCCCGTTGGGCAAACGCCAGGGCTTCCAGTTTTCGTTGGCAAAACCGAAGATGTTGGTTCTGCCGACAATCCCGTCGATATCGATACCTAGCACCTCTTTGAGATCGTCATCCACGATCCCGATCAGTTGCAGAGGATCGAAGACCTTCACCAATCTTTTCTCGAGGCCGTAATAGTCGCGGAGCGCTGCAATGCACACCGCGCTTATCCCGGTCACAGAGGTTCCTCCAAGGTCGATCGGCACCGCATCGGGTTGCTTATGTTCAAGTGCGGCGCGCAGTCTTTCTTTGCCGGTCATGATCATACACTCCTCGCAGCCGATTCTAACCCAGCCGTCTCAGAAATTACGAGGACAAAGGGAAAAGGTAAGGGTAAAGGCTGGCGGCTGGCTAGCCGCTTTTTGCGAGTGTTTTCAGGGCAATAAGCAAGGCGCCAACTTCCGGGGGATGGCGAGGCTCGGTGAGACGTGCGCCGGTTATCCTCTTGGTCAGCAGTCGCTGAAAGGCGGAACACATTTTCGCGCTGCTGCGAAAGACGCCACCGGAGACGGCAACCGGGAAGATCTTATCTTCCATCTTTAGTTTCCGAGTCACAGCAACAGCCGCATGAACTAATGCCGCGGCCGCTTTTTCAATCAGCAAAGTGGCAACCTCATCACCCTCTTCGGCTGCTTCGAGAATCAGCGGGTAGATACCGGCAATTCGGCGCGGTGTCGTATCTTCTCCGTACAACAGCGAAATAAGCTCTTCCACCGACGAGAGGTAGAACTGCTCCATGACCTTCTTGCGAATAAGGGTATCGGGGCCGCGCCCGTCGTGGGCGCGTAGCGCAGCCTGAAGGCCGCGGCGGGCTATGTCGTATCCGCTTCCTTCGTCCCCGAGGATATGCCCCCATCCACCCGCTCGAGCGGTTTCGCCTTGCTCGTTCAGGCCTAGAGCAATGGACCCGGTTCCGGAGATCACGATGACGCCCGGCGCATACTCCGTCGCTCCGACCAGGGCAATAAAGGCGTCGTTTTCCAGGATGAGTTGCGCATTAGGACAGATGTCGGCGAACAAACGCTTCATGATTAGCCGATCGTTCATGCGTCCGACACCCGCCAGACCCGCACAAACGGCCGTTACCGAGAGCCTGTTGCCCTTGGCTTGGTCGAGCGCTTTTTCGACCGCCTCGGAAAGAGAGAGCTTGGCCGTATACAGTCCCTCTTTCAGGTAGTTGGCGGGTCCGCCCGTTCCACGGCCCACAATCTCGCCGCTGGCGCGAGCAGCTACACAGACCGTCTTCGTTCCGCCGCCGTCAATCCCCAGGACGTACATCTTGCCACCCCCGTGTTGCGGCAAGCCAACTTGTTGCCTAGAAAAGTTTACCATTGACTCCAAGATGGCGAACATTGAGGATAGCCCAATGGGCTTCACTGGAATCGATTACCTGATTCTTGGACTCTTCCTTCTCGGTAACCTCCTCCTGGGAACGTGGCTGGGTCGTGGCCAGAAAAGCATCAACGACTATTTCCTGGCCGGCAAGAGAATACCGATGTGGGCCATCTCACTTTCCATTGTCGCGACCGAGACGAGTACTCTTACCTTTATCGGGGCGCCCGCCATTGCCTATACCGGCGATCTCACCTTCCTGCAACTCGCGTTCGGCTACATCATCGGCAAGATCCTGGTCAGTTACCTTCTTATCCCGGCCTATTTTAAAGGTGAAATCCAGACTGCTTATCAGCTTTTGCAAGCCCGCTTCGGCCAAGCCGTAAGGAACGTGTCGTCAATCCTCTTTCTCACAACCCGAGGCCTGAGTGACGGAGTCCGCCTTTTTGCCACCGGCCTTGTCCTTGCCGCCATCACAGACATGACAGACCTGACAACCATGGCAATTATCGGGCTCATCACCATCGTCTATACGTTTTTCGGCGGCATGCGGGCAGTCATCTGGACGGATGTCGTCCAACTTTTCATTTATGGGGCCGGGGCCATTCTTGCAGTCATCTTGTTGCTCGACAAAACACCCGGCGGATGGGCCGAGATAACGGCGGTGGCGATGCCCTTGGACAAGTTTCGGGTCTTCGATTTCTCCTTCGATATCTCCCGAACGTTTACATTCTGGGCAGGAATAGTGGGAGGGGCGTTTCTCACCTTCGCGACTCACGGGAGCGATCAGATGATGGTTCAGCGCTACCTGGCGTCCGGGAGCAGGCGTGACAGCCAGGTGGCCCTGGTGCTTAGCGGCGTCGTGGTTTTCTTCCAGTTCGCGCTTTTTCTGCTGATCGGGGTCATGTTGTTCGCCTTTTATCGCCATTTCCCTCCGGCACAGGAGATCCGGCAGGCGGACCAGGTCTTTCCGCTCTTTATTGTTAACCACATGCCTACCGGCCTCTCGGGGCTTGTTGTCGCCGCGGTCTTCGCCGCTGCCATGTCGACACTGAGCAGCTGTCTCAACTCGCTTTCGTCGGCAACCACAAATGACTTCTACCGGGTCTATCTGGTCCCAAAAGCTAGCGATACCCACTACTTAAGGATGTCGCGCGTGTTCACCCTGATTTGGGGCGCCATCCTAGTGGCGGTTTCAATGCTGGCGCGTAACTGGGGGTCCGTGCTCCAGGCCGGACTGACGATACAGAGCATTACCATGGGGAGTATTCTCGGCATATTCCTGCTCGGAATGACGAGTGGCCGGGCCAAGCAAAAAGCGGCGTTGACAGGTATGATCACCGGCCTCGCGGCCATGCTCCTGGTTCACTACAGCGGATGGTTTGCCTGGACCTGGTACACCTTGATCGGTACGTCCGTGACGGTGGGCGTCGGGTTGTTGGTGTCCCGAGTCGGTTCCGCCGCCAAGAGTGAAGCAGCTGCTTGAAATCGTTGAGACGGCAATGACCGGCGGACCTTCCAGAACACGAGCCCAAGAGGTATCTTTGTCAACATGAATCAACCAGAACCGTGGCTGAGGGGACCGATTGAGGGTGTGAGCCCGTATGTGGCGCCTATTCTGTATACGTTTCAACAGGCTCGTGAAGATCTGGCACGCTTTACGGAAGGCTTAACCACGGAACAGGTCTGGATGAAAATCGGTGATCTGAACCCGGTGGGCCGCGAGATTGCACATATAGCGGGAAGTGTCGATCGCCTGGTTACCTACCTGGAGGGTCGCCAATTGAGCGAGCAGCAGTTGCGGGATATTCAGTTGGAATCGACCCCCGGGGCGACGATAGAGGAATTAATGGAGCGGCTGGAGAAATCGTTCAGACGCGCCGAGACGGTGGTTCGCAACCTGGATACCGGCGCTCTGACTGCGCCGCGGGAAGTAGGGCGCAAACGCCTCCCCACCACCGTAATTGGACTTATTGTCCACATTTGCGAGCACACCCAGCGACACGTCGGGCAGGCGATAGCTGCAGCAAAGCTGGCACGGGGGAAGGTTGGCTAGCAATACCGGGGGTGGCGCCGGCAAAGCGGCTCCACCCCCGGCTACTCTCCTCGCACGCCTTCGGCGTGCGGCTTCTTTCAGAAGGAAGAGTGAAGCTAAAGCCAGCGCTTGTGCCCGTTTCGGGGTCGAACTACCAAACGTCACCGGCCGGGCGAGACGAATGCAACTCGGCGAGTAACGCCTCACACCGCGCCGGCGGGTACTTCTGTCTCTGTCGTCTTGGCAGCGGCCTCGGTACTGAACGTCAGCAGGTCCTGGCCCTGATCGTAGTCGACAATGACCTTCTGTCCATCCCTCACTGTGCCGTCCAGGAGCAAAATGCCCAACTTGTTCTCGATCAGCTTTTGAATCGCGCGCTTCAGCGGCCGCGCCCCGTAGGCGGGATCATATCCGACACGCACAAGGTGGCGACGCGCCTCGCTGGTCAGTTCGATCTCTATATGACGGTCGCGCAAACGATTCCGTAGATGTCCGAGCTGGATCTCGACGATCTCGGAAAGGTGAGCTTCCGACAGCGCGTGGAACACGACCGTCTCATCGACGCGATTCAGAAATTCCGGACGGAAGAAGCGACGCAGCTCCTCGAGCACCGTCTCTTTCATGCGCTGGTAGGCGTCGTCGTCAAATCCGCCTCGGTAAGCCAGGATTTTCTCGCTGCCGATGTTGGAGGTCATAATGATGATCGTGTTCTTGAAGTTGACGGTACGCCCCTG
>DAOTAI010000127.1:0-11749 GCA_035593865.1 Acidobacteriota bacterium | reverse complement strand
GACCACAATTCCCGTTTGACTCTTCGCCTGGACATTCGAAAAACGCACGCCTTGAATCTGGCCTACCGGCTTTTGTCCTGTTTGCGCGATGGCCGAGACGTGAATCGGCTCTCCTTTGCCCCACCAGTGTCCGGTATGAAGCCGGGTATCGATGATGATGTCAGAAAAGAGGATGTTGCTGATTGACCCGTTATCACGAGCAAAGACGCCGAGGCCGCGGTTTGACGAGTAGATGACCAGGTTCTGAAAGATACAATCCCTAATGTCGTTTTCGCCGTAGCCTACACGAATCCCGGCCGAACGCGAGGTGATCGTGCAGTTGGCAACGGTTACGTGCTCGCTGACGCCTGCTTTATCGCCGAGCCCGGAGACGATGATGCCGTCATCACCGGCACGGATATCACAACCGGAAATGTGAATGTTTTTGCTGCTGGTACAGTGGATTCCATCGCTGTTCGGAATCGCCATGTTGTTGTGGATACGCACGCCGTCGACGTTGACACCGTCACAGTCGGCCAGGTGAACAGTCCAGCACGGCGAATCAACCAGAACCAGATCCCGCAAGACAACGTTCTTGCAGTTTGAGAAGAGGATCATTCGCTCGGGACGCGGACGCGGCAAAACCGGCCCATCGTCGGATCCAAAGACTGGATCGGTGAAATCGCGACGCTGGCGCGTGCGCTCGGGTAGATAATCGATCGGGTTGTGAAGCTTTTCCAGATCCATGAAGCTTGTGCCACTGCCGTCGATAGTCCCCGGACCGAGGATTGAGACGTTGACGGCATCGCGAACCGTGATGAGGCCGATGGACGCCGTATCGCGAGCGCCCGCCGAAAATGTCTCGCCTTCGCCGGGAAGGGAGTAATCGCGGACGTTGGAACTCCCTTTAAGAACTGCACCGGCCTGCAGCTCCAGGCTCATATTGCTTGCCAACAGGATCGTTCCGGTCAGATAGGTCCCGGGAGGGACCACGATCCTTCCCCCGCCAGCCTTCTTAGCCGCCTCTATTGCTTGTCGAATGGCCGTAGTGTTGAGCGTTTTTCCATCTCCAACAGCCCCATAGTCGGTGATCACGTAGGTACCCGAAGCGGCACTGACAGGAAGATAAAAAGCAAGCATCAGGAATAATAGAAGGCCTCGATTCTTCATGGCCGTATCCTACCCAAGGTGCCGGATCAATGACTACTACCGCGGCTCTCGCCCCCAATTCCAGCCTGACACCTTAAGACACTCGGTACCAGTTCGCGAGCACAAAACATGTTGAAAAGTTAAACAATTCTGCCAATAGTGCCGTTGAACTTCGCAACTACGCCGAAAACGCACCTGCAGCACGCGTTTTGCCGGCCGTGCCGAAGAGCCTCGATTTGAAGCTGTAGATTTTTCCAACACTCCAGTCGCAAAGGCCTGCGACCGTATCCATCGCCTTTGCAATGATTTACGCGATTTTACGTGATTGGCTCGTGAATTGCTCCGGTGTATGGCGACGTTACAGGAGTCCGAAAGCATGAAACAGGAGAAAAAGAGCAATTACCCGCCGCCGGACAAGGGATTTCTGGAGTGTGTCTGGATGATGGCGCGGGTAGTTGACTTCAAACTCTGCGATCGAGAGTACGAGTGCGAAGACTGTTGGTTCGACAGGGGTATCAGGCAGTCCGCCAACTCCTGCTCGCTTACTCCCTCGACCCGGCCGGGAACCATGACTGATCAAGGGGGCGAAGATCCCGCGGTTTTACACGTGCGCGGTTACATGCTGCCTGCCGGGCTGTTCTATCATCCTCGCCACACCTGGGCCCGCATCGAAGAAGGGGGGCGGGTTCGAGTCGGTCTGGATGACTTCGGCCAGAAGCTCGCCGGCCGTTTTTACTCAGTCTTGCTCCCGGCACCTGGCTCCGAGGTTGGTCCCGGGCGCGCCAACTGGCGAATCGTTCACAGCGCGGGCGAGACCAGCCTGGCCGCTCCGATCCGGGGCATCGTGGAGGAGCGAAACACTCGATTGACTCAGCTTCCCTCGCTCGCGAATCGTGATCCTTATGGGAATGGGGCCGCTTTTGTCGTGAGGCCTATTGACCTCATGACTGATCTGAAGGGTTTGTACTACGGGAAACAAGTGGAACGCTGGTATGAGAGCGAGATCGAGACTCTACACAGCGAACTGCTGAAGCTGATGGAGAAACACGCCCCGGTGCTGGGGCAAACGCTTCAAGACGGCGGCGTGCACATCGCTGATTTGTCGGCCGAAATTGGAGCACCCGAGCTCCAGCGGCTGATTGATCGTTTTCTCTCAACGTCTGCGCCGTCGCTCTCCAGCCATGAGCAGGGGAGTGAAGGGCGAGGGCCAGAACGGAGGAAGTAAGATGGTTGCCGTATTTGTCGTTGCTACCTTTATTAGCATCATACTCGTTGACGGCGCGCTGCAATGGTCCAAGGCGCGGAAACACAAGCTGCTGCAGTCGCCCAGTAGAGAATCGGAAGCCGGAGTGCAGCTGACGCTCTCGCCTGACAGGGTAGCCGCACCGTCAGGACTGTTCTTTGATCCAGGTCACACCTGGCTTTCAGTGGACGCCTCCGGCCGGACTCGAATCGGCCTGGATGCTTTTGTTCCTGCCGTCTTGGGCCGGATAGATGCGGTCGAACTGCCTCCAGCGGGGAAAGTCGTCTCCCGTGGGGAACGCTTGTTCGCCATCAATCAGGCCGGACGCAAGGCTTACTTCATTACACCGGCCGACGGAGTGGTTACTGCCGTTAACGCCAACATTGAGCGCGACCCCGCGCTCCTTAAAGCCGACCCTTATCGGCGCGGCTGGGTCTGCGTACTGAAACCTACCAATCTCGCTACGGACGTCAAGCGGCTCATGATCGGAGAGGAGACGAAGGACTGGATCCGCCGCGAGATTGATCGGTTCAAAGACTTCTTTTCTCATCGGGCGGTGCAGCACCTGGCTTTAGGGCACATGATGCAGGACGGAGGAGAGATCACGGAAGGCGTCTTGGAATTACTCGACGACCAGTCCTGGGAACTCTTCTCGCAAGAATTCCTGCGCGACGAGACCTGTGCAAACCGTTGAAGGCCTCGGACTAAGCCGGCCGTGTAGCCGGCTCTTGCTCGCGGTTGGCCGCTGACGGTTGATCCACTTGGGTCAGCGGTCGGCCGGTCGCGCTTCCCGAGGCGCCGCAAAGTTCCTTTACAACACAAAGTATGCGAAAGGCCGGCAGAGGGTCTGCCGGCCGGCTAGGAGGATCTCTATGTCTCCAAAACAGATCCAGCGCAAGAAAGCGATCCTGCTGGACACCACTCGTTGCGTCGGCTGTGGCGCCTGTTACCAGGCTTGCCAGGAGCAGAATGGCCAACTGCGTCCGAGTGGCGACTTTCTGAATGAAGACCTTGGGGCTCGAACCTTCACGGTAGTCAATAACCGGTCCGGCCGGTACGTGCGGCGTATGTGCATGCACTGCGAAGTTCCGACCTGCGTTTCGGTATGCCCGGTAGCCGCGCTTGAAAAGACAGCCGCGGGTCCGGTCGTCTACCACGACAGGAAATGCATCGGATGCCGCTATTGCATGCAAGCCTGCCCATTCAACGTGCCGCGTTACGAATGGACGAGCACGACGCCTTACGTGCGCAAGTGCAACATGTGTGCTGCTCGGCAGGCCAAGGGACAAGCGACCGCCTGTGCGACAGTGTGCCCTACCGGGGCGACCAGTTTCGGTGACCGCGAGGAGATGATCCAGGAGGCTCGCCGGCGTATCCTGGCGGCACCTGATCACTACTTCGACCATATCTATGGCGTCCAGGAGATCGGCGGAACCTCAGTCCTCGTCATCTCCGACGTGCCGCCCGAACAACTCGGGCTTCCCACCAGACTAGGTAACGAGCCTCTTCCGGAACTGACCTGGAATGTTCTTGAAAAGATCCCCACAGCAGTCGCGTGTGGCGGAGTGCTACTAAGCGGGATCTGGTGGATTACGAACCGTCGAGAAGAAGTGGCACGGGCCGAGGGTAAGAAAAAGCGCTCATGACAGTTTTTCCGACCGGCCGGGTTTTCGGTCTGGATTTCGACGTTTAAGGGGTGCGAATCATGAAAACGAGACTACAACTTCCACAAATCACCTGGTGGCGCATCTTCCTGCTCGCCGTGATGAGCGTCGGGCTTTACAGCACTTACCTGCGATTTGCGCATGGCCTTGGCGCCAGCACGGCTCTACGGGATGGATTTCCCTGGGGACTGTGGATCGGCTTTGACGTACTGTGCGGCGTGGCCCTCGCCGCCGGCGGATTTACAGTGAGCGCCATCGTTTATATTTTTCATTCAGAGAGGTTTAAACCGATCGTCCGCCCGACGATACTCACCGCCTTCCTGGGATATCTGCTGGTTATCGTGGGATTGCTGTTCGATCTGGGGCACCCATGGCGAATCTGGCACGCCATCATAATGTGGAATCCGCATTCGGTGATGTTCGAGGTCGCATGGTGCGTGATGCTGTACACGACGGTCCTGGCTCTTGAGTTCAGCCCGATGCTTTTCGAACGCCTCGGTTGGAAGATCGCTTATAAAACGGTCCACCGGCTGACGGTTCCCCTGGTGATTATGGGCGTTCTGCTTTCCATGCTTCACCAGTCGTCGTTGGGCTCGCTGTTTCTCATCCTGCCGGGAAAACTCTACCCCCTGTGGTATTCCCCCTGGCTGCCGATCTTCTTTTTCGTTTCTGCAATAGCCCTGGGGTGCGCCATGACGATTTTCGAATCGTTTCTAAGCTACCGCGCATTCCGAAAGAGACTCGAAATCGATCTGCTTGCCGATCTCGCCAAGATCATGGCAGTGCCGCTGGCACTGTACCTGCTCCTCAAATTCCTGGACCTGCGCGGCCGTGGCGTTCTTCACCTCGCCTGGGAGCCGACCTATGAAGGACGCATGTTTCTGCTCGAGATCATAGTCGGCGTCGTCACGCCTCTTGTGCTGCTACTGTTCCGGCGGGTTCGTTACGATGAATTCGGTATCTTTGTGATCGCCTGCCTGGTGGTCTTCGGAACCGTCATGAACCGGCTTAATGTCGCTACCACCGGGTTAGAGGGCTACGCAGGGCGTTACTTTCCAAGCTGGTCCGAGTTCGCTGTCACGGCGATGATTATCGCCATGGGATTTGTTCTTTTCGGCCTGGCAGTCAAGTATCTGCGCGTCTTTCCCGCGGAAGAACTGCGAGCCGCAGGAGAGGGCCTGCCCGAACTTCCCGTGGTAACAGCGCTTCGCCGCCCTTTGACCAGTCCGGCTCTTGTCGTCCTGGTAGTCGCCGGAGTGTTGGCAGTAGCCGGGAGCGGATTGGCGTACAGTGCTTTCAGCGGTCGCCCGTCAGACGGATCCGCAAGTTCTGGAACGTTGTTACCCGACATTTCACGCGGGGTGACCGAACTGCACCTATCGGATGTTGACTTCATAAGCAGTCCGGACAGCCCGGGCAAAGTCACTTTCAGGCATGGCTCTCATGTTGATTTCGACAGGCCGGCCTGTGCCGATTGCCATTCGGGACGCTTCAGCATGCTTTCACGTTCCAGCCTTGAAGGCGTTGACATGCACGATGAACAGCATTGCGGCGCTTGTCACGACGGTCAGAAGAGCTTCAGCGTCACGGATGACTGCAGTTCGTGCCACGGTAATTAAGTACTGAAAGCCATTGCAAAAATCAGCAACGTAGGGTGGGTTTCGCATCCGCACCGCGCTTTTCGGGGCGGATCGAAACCCACCAACCGCCACCCCAGGTGCATCTTACGGTGTAAAGGGAGCGGACGGCACGCTGGGTGGAGAACGGTGGTTTAATCCGCCCGAAAAAGCGCGGCCGGATTCGAAACCCATTTGCAAAGACGGACTGAAATTCTTTGCTGATATTTTCAACATCACAACCTGCAAAAGAAGTATACTTTGGCACCAGGTAAGTGATGTTTCGCAAAATCCGTCGGTGGACTTTCAGTCTAAGCCTGAAGCTGAGCATTTGCCTGATCGGCACTCTTCTTGCCGTTTTCGGCCTGATTGCGTACCGACACGTCCGGCTGCACCAACGAGACTTGCAGGAATTGACGTTCGTCAGCGCGGAACGAATCGCGGACATCATCAAGAACAGCACCCGTTACGGCATGATGAGAAATCGTCCGGACGAGGTGTTTCAGATTATCCAGACGATCGGACACGAGCGGGGCATTAACCGGATCCGGATATACAACCAGGACGGATCGATTCGTTACTCCACAAGCCCGGAGGAGATCGGAACACAGGTCGATAAAAAGGCAGAAGCCTGCTATGCGTGCCATGCCCAGGAGCAGCCTCTGACCCGGCTGGATCGCCCCGACCGAGTCAGAATCTTCACGACAGCATCGGGCGAGCGAATCCTCGGGCTGATTTCGGCTATTGAAAATAGCCCAGACTGCGAAGGGGCAGGCTGCCACGCCTCGCCGCAGGAACAGACGGTGCTGGGCGTGCTCGACGTCACTCTCTCACTCGAAGCGGCAGACCAGATGATCGCCAAAGGGCGTACCCAGATTCGACGCGGGGTGTTCATTGCCGCGGCGCTCGTCTCCGGCTTTTTCGGCCTTTTGATCTGGCTGCTTGTCTATCACCCGGTCAGCAAATTGAGGGAAGGCACTCGTCATGTGGCTCGTGGAGAGTTGGACTATACAATCCCGGTAACCTCCCGAGACGAGATCGGCGAATTGGCCGCCTCGTTTAACCAGATGACCCAGGAGCTGAAAAGAGCCAAGGAGGAGATCACTGAATGGACCAAGACGCTCGAGCAACGCGTCGAGGAAAAAACGGCCGAACTCCGCCAGGCTCACTCCCGAATGATCAAAATCGAGCGCATGGCGTCAATGGGCCAGCTTGCCGCCATCGTCGCCCATGAGATCAACAATCCTCTGGCCGGTATCCTGGCCTATGCCCGGCTGCTTGGGAAGAAGCTCAAAAAGCTGCTCGAAGGCACAAGTGATTGCGAAGAGGTGCAGTCCGATCTGGATCTCATCGCGAGCGAAGCCGCCCGCTGCGGGGAGATCGTAAAGGGTCTACTCCAATTTTCGCGGCAGGGAAAACGCAACTACCAGGCTAACGATCTGAATCAACTGGTTCGCGAGTCGATTCGATTAATCAAGCACAAGACGGACCTGATGGCGGTCAAAACGGTCCTGGATCTCGATGATAAGCTCGTACCGGTCGTTTGTGATGCGCAGGAGATCAGACAGGCCCTCGTTGCCGTACTGATTAATGCCTGCGAAGCGATTCATGCCAACGAAGGAATCATCACGGTTGGCACAAGATTGAAGCCCGATCGTGATTCCGTCGAAATATGGGTCAAAGACAATGGGGTAGGCATGGACGCGGAAACGCAAAAACATATCTTCGAGCCTTTCTTCACCACCAAAGAACATGGGAAAGGCGTAGGTCTTGGGTTGGCGGCGGTCAGCGGAATCATCAACCAGCATGCGGGTGAAATCGAGGTGGAATCACAACCTGGTCAGGGAACGACGATTTTGTTCCGTCTGCCGCTCACCTCGGAAACCGCTACCGGGACCGACACCAAAGCCATGGCATTATGAGGAAAGCGATGGAGGTTAGGTCAAAAGCACGCATTTTAATCGTCGACGATGAGTTGATTGTTCGCAAATCCTTGGCTGGCTGGTTTCAGGAAGAAGGTTATTCGGTGGACGTCGCCGAATCCGGGAAAGAAGCACTCGAGAAGCTGGTTGAAGGCGAATGGGATATCTTCCTGCTCGACATCAAGATGCCGGGAATGGACGGACTCGAGCTTCAGAAAAAGATCAAGGAGATTCATCCGAACGCTTCCATCATTATCATGACCGCCTATGCCTCGGTGGAAACGGCGGTCGAGGCAATGAAGCAAGGCGCCTACGACTACATCGTAAAGCCGTTTGAGCCGGATGACCTGGAGCACATCATCCGAAATGCCACGGAACGTAAACAGCTTGTCACCGCCAACACTCAGCTGCGCGAAAAGATCGAGGAAATGAGCCCGTTTCACGGCATTGTCGGCAAGAGCCCTGCAATCCGCAGGGTTCTTGAAGAGATCCGGATGGTGGCGGAAAGCGACACAACGGTGCTGATCCGGGGCGAAAGCGGGACGGGAAAAGAGGTTGTCGCCCGTGCAATACATGCGACAAGCCTGCGGCGTTACATGCCTATCGTTGTGGTTAACTGCGGCGCCTTGGCCGAGGGAGTGCTCGAAAGTGAGCTTTTTGGACATGAAAAAGGGGCTTTTACCGGCGCTCATTACCGGCGCAAAGGCAAGCTGGAAATGGCCGATGGCGGCACCCTTTTCCTGGACGAGATCGGCGATATCAGCCTCAAAACCCAGGTCGACCTGTTGCGGGTCTTAGAGGAAAAGAAGATCTGCCGGGTAGGCGGAAACACTTATCTGCCGGTCGACTTCCGGTTGATCACGGCAACCAACAAGAACTTGGAAGAGATGGTCTCCGAGGGCAGTTTCAGGGAGGATTTTTACTATCGCCTGAATGTCTACTCCATCTCTCTTCCTCCCTTGAGAGAACGGATCGAAGATATTCCTCTGCTGGTCGATCATTTTTTGCGACGTTTTGCCAATAGCATGAACAAGCCGGTGCCCGTGGTTTCTTCAGAGGCTATGCACCTCCTGATGAGTCACGATTGGCCGGGCAACGTTCGAGAACTTCAAAATGCCATGGAGCGGGCCGTTCTCGTGGCGCAAGGCGGCGAAATAGGTCCGGAGGCTCTCCCCTTCCACTCCGACAATGTGCCGCGGTCCGGTACCGGCAAGTCCCTGGCAGAGGCTGAAGCCGTTCACATCCACCGAGTGCTCCAGGAATCGGATTGGAATATTTCGCGCGCCGCCAGATTACTCCAGATCGATCGCGTGACGCTGTACAACAAAATGAAAAAGTATGATTTGAGGCGAGATCGATAACCGGCTCGTCAGGGTTCGATGCTTGAAATCCAGCTCGTCCGGGTCGGGCAAGTCGATCAGCAGGTCCTTGATTTCCTCGCCGTTGTTCTGCCCGACAGCCTGGGCCTGAACTGCAAGGTAGTGGAGCAGACGATTGATCCCTCGGTCGCCTATAATCCGGCGCGCAATCAGTACAATTCCATCGAGATCCTGCTGCTTTTGTCGCGGTTGAAGACCAAGCCGCGAGTCAAACTTCTCGGCCTGACCCGCTTCGACCTGTTTATACCGATCCTGACTTTTGTCTTCGGACAAGCCCAGGTCAACAACCGCAACGCGGTCATGTCAGTCCACAGACTTCGACAGGCCTACTACGGCCTGCCTGATGACGAGAAGCTCTTCCTTGAGCGGTGTGAGAAGGAGGCGTTGCACGAACTGGGTCATACCTTTGGTCTGGTCCATTGCCAGGATTTCGAATGCGTGATGTACCTGTCTAACGCGATTGAACAAGTGGATCTTAAGTCGAACTCTTTCTGCGACGCCTGTCGCCAACAGCTGAAAAGCTCATATTATTAGGATTCAAAATATTGAATCTAAGTAAAGTAGCTGAAAACACATCAGTTACATCGTCAGGCACGCCGGGAAACTCGGTTTTTTTGAATCCTTGCTTCCACACCTTTATCGGCACCTACTACGCACACTCCCTGTAAACTATTGATAACACGGCCGTTTGTCGGTTGTTTTGGTTAACGGCACGGGAATTGCTTTGTTGGTAATCGAGTCCAGACGAGTAATCGATACTGGAGTCACATAGAGTCGACCTGTTGGGAAGGTCGAACAAGTAAGCATACCAGAAGGCGGGAATTTAGAGAGCCTGGGATGCCATAGACATTCTTAGCCTTCTGGTATGCTTTAAATCCCTCTTAATTCCCCTCCCTCCTCCATAATTCCAAACCGCGACATACTGGAGCCCTGTAATATATAGTCTAACGACGTTCCCGCTCCTTTAATGCGGGCAGGAAAGGCAGGACGACTGTGATCTTCATAGGTATCGATTGCGGGACTCAAAGCTTGAAGGCAATAGCCTGGGATCCGGAGGGCGGCAAAATTGTTTCCGCCAGTCGGAGCTATGGTCTCATTGAGGGATTGCCTCCAGGGCACAAGGAACAGTATCCGGGAGTGTGGATTGCGGCTTTAGATGAGTGTCTGGAAGAATTGCGACACAAGGGTGTCGACATGGGCGCGGTTGCCGGCATTGGCGTGTCTGGACAACAGCACGGCCTGGTCGCACTTGATTCCAATCATACCCCGGTCCGCGCTTCAAAGCTCTGGTGCGACACCAGTACAGAGCCTCAGTGTCGTCGGATCATGGAAGTGGCCGGGGGCCGGGAAGCTTATCAGGCAGAGATCGGCAACGCACTTCCGCCTGGTTTTACGGCTTCGAAGATCCTCTGGCTGAAAGAGAACGAGCCGGAGAATTATCATAAAGCCCGGTATTTTCTGCTGCCGCATGATTACCTTAACCTCTATTTGACCGGCGAAATCGTGGCCGAACCCGGAGATGCTTCGGGAACGGGTTACTTCCGGGTTCGACAACGCGAATGGTCAAAAGCAGCGCTGGGCTGGATCGATCCTGACCGGGATCTGTCAATCTCAATTCCCCGATTGATTCCATCCAAATCGCCGGTAGGAAACCTGCGAGCCGAGCTTCAACGAAAATGGGGAATATCTTCGAAAGCCCTGGTGAGTTCCGGAGGCGGAGATAACATGATGGGCGCCATCGGGTCCGGAAACGTGAGTCCTGGCACAGTGACTGTCAGCCTTGGCACTTCTGGGACTCTCTACGGGTTCAGCAGTTCGCCGATCATTGACCCCGAAGGGGAAATCGCGGCCTTTTGCGACAGCACCGGCGGGTGGCTCCCCTTGGTCTGCACCATGAATGTAACTGTCGCAACCGAAATGGTGAGGTCGGGGTTTTTCAACACCGGGCTTCAGGAGTTCAACGAGGCAGTCGCGTCAATCCAGCCTGGCGCCGAGGGACTTATCCTGGTTCCCTACCTGGAGGGCGAAAGAATGCCGAACGTGCCGGATGGCACCGGCGTGCTTCTCGGATTGCGCCCTGCGACAGCCACCCCCGCTCATCTGGCGCGGGCAGCAATGGAGGGCGTCACTTTCGGCCTGTTTTACGGCATGGAACGGATGCAGGAGCTGGGCATAGCGCCGTCCGAAATCAGGCTCATCGGGGGAGGCGCAAAGAGCAGGGTCTGGAGACAGATAGTGGCCGATGTCTTTGATCGCCCGGTTGAATGCCCGGCAATCGAGGAAGGACCCGCTTTTGGCGCCGCGCTGCAAGCCCTTTGGTGCGTTTCGGGCCAGGACACCCGAACGCTGATCGAGAATCACCTCAAGCTTGACGAGTCGACCCGGCATTGCCCGGATGATCAGAACAGGTCCGTCTACCAGGAGCTCTATGCAGTCTATAAAGAACTCGGTAGCAATCTCGTCAGCAGCGGGATCTTCGAGAAGCATCGTCGGTTCATCACGTCGGCGAGGTAGGCAGAAGGCGGACTAATTGTGGCCGGACTCTCAAGCAGCCATTTTCTGGCCCAAAATAATTAGAGTGCGGACGTCCTGAAACAATAAGCGGCAGCTGGACATCGGCGTAAGGGACTGTCCCCATCGGCGTACCCATCCGTGTACCAAACTCTCCTGGCTCGGGCGCCAGAACGAGCAGAAGGCACCCTCTGTTCGTAGTACCGGCTTTAGCCCGGATTTCTCACACACTTAATGAAAAAAGGGCTGCCTTTTGTGGTATAAATTCTTTGGCTAAAAAGAGTTA
>DAOTAI010000126.1:0-11760 GCA_035593865.1 Acidobacteriota bacterium | reverse complement strand
GGGAGTGGAACCCGGCTTTCTCGTTGCCGTTAGGAATTTGATTCATGACAATGTGGAGCGGTTCCGCTCGTCGGGGAAGGCCGGAGGATCCAAGGAAAAGCGCCTGTTTGTGTACAACGGGGCGCTGTATGAGCTGACCGAGCGCTCGCGGAAACTCCAAGAGTCCGTCGTTGTTAACGGCCGGCCTTACCGGTCGGTGATAGAGAGCCGGTTCCAGACACGCAAGATGGTAGATGGAGGCACTTCGAACTTCACGATTGTCTATGGGACCGCTGATCCCATCCGCGAGGTTCCCATCCGGATCGTCTACCGGCCACGCTGGTGGTTTGAAGCCGAGTTGCAGTTGACCGACGACCCGGCAGTGGCGCTGGCGTTACAGGAGCGCCCGTTATGGAATCCTGGGCACAAGTGAGCGGAACGACGCTTTATGTCGCCTGTTTCGCCCTCTCGATTCTCAGCGCGCTCGTGCCCTGGGTGAATGGAGAAGCGCTTCTGCTGTCCTTCGCAGTGGTGGCGCCTTCTCCGTTCGCCCTGGCCGGGCTGGTCGCCCTGGCCAGCCTTGGTCAGATGGTGGGCAAATGTGTGCTTTACTGGGGCAGCTGTTCGCTCAAGTTTCGAAAAGGACGGACCGCCCAGCTGACCGAGTCGTGGAAAAAGCGCCTGAACGACTCCCCCTCGCAGGCCCTCACGGTGGTTTTATCAGCTCGGCGGTCGGGATCCCGCCCTTCTACGTGATCACGCTGTTGGCAGGCGCTCTGAAAATCCGCTTTGCGCCGTTTGTCGGGATTGGGTTGTGCGGCCGCGTCGTTCGGTTTGGCCTCCTCGTCCTCATTCCCCAGGTCGCGATACGTCTCACGGGTCATTAAACGAGCAGTAATGCCAGGCAAATCGCGACAGCGGCACGCCTCAGCCGCTCGGACTGCCTTCGCCTCCCCCTCGACCGCGAGCTAGCTAGGAGAGCACGGGGTTTCGATACACCGCTGAACAGCGCGGCACTCAACCGCCGTGCTCTCCCAGCCCGCTCCCGGCTCCGGGCTTGACCGGTATTTGTAGACACCCCATTTGGCCGCTACCCTGCCCTGCTGAAAGGGAGAGCTTATTTGAGCGCTTATGTGAGTTGGGTTGAAATCCCTCTGTCCCAGCTAGAAATGACCGCTTGATTCTTGAACACATTTTTGCGCTTGCCTCTCAGTCGCTCGCAAGCCTCAAAAAGGAGCGACGGTAAAGAGACGGGTAATGCGTTGAAGCGCCTAGCAATGTGCGTGCATTGGCGTACAATGTGCCTTGAGGAGGCTTCAGGTGCGCGTCGATGTCAGGCCGAAACTGCTCCGCTGGGCACGTGAACGAGCCGAGTTGGATATTGACACGTTGATTTCGCGTTTCCCGAAGCTCCAAGCTTGGGAAAGCGGAGAGGTCCGCCCGACGCTGCGTCAACTCGAAGGTTTCGCAGCAGCTACTCACACGCCGATCGGTTACCTGTTCCTCCCGGCCCCGCCCACCGAACGAATCCCGATCCCGGACTTTCGCACAGCCGCGCACCGACGGCGGGGACGTCCCAGCCCGGATTTGCTCGACACTATTTACCTCTGTCAACAGCGCCAGGACTGGTACCGTGATTTTGCGCGGACTACGGGAGAACCATCGTTGACATTTGTCGGTTCCGCTCGACCGAGTGATGGAATTGTCGAAACCGCAGCTCGCATCCGACAGGCCCTCGGCTTCGATGTCGAAGAACGACACCACCTGCCGACTTGGACGGACGCTTTAAGACAGTTCATCGACCAAGCCGATGCGTTAGGCATACTCGTCATGGTGAGCGGGGTAGTAGGCAGTAACAACCGCCGCAAGCTCGACCCACAGGAATTCCGGGGTTTCGCCTTGGCCGACGATCTGGCTCCACTCGTGTTTGTCAATGGCGCCGACACCAAGGCAGCGCAAATGTTCACGCTGGCGCACGAGATCGCCCATATTTGGCTGGGCCAATCGGCAGTTTCTGATGCAGAGCCGGGCATGACTCCCAGCCACGACATTGAGCGATGGGCTGATCAGGTGGCAGCCGAATTGCTCGTTCCAAAGGATGTTTTCCAACGGGATTATCAACCGGGTCCCAGCCTGAGAGATGACCTCGATCGCCTCGCGCGGAGATTTAAAGTGAGCACCCTTGTCATCCTCCGACGGATGCATGACGTCGGCAGGCTCGAAGGCAACGACTATTGGGCCGCTTACCAAGCAGAGCTCGAAAGGTTGCAGGCACTTCCGCGAGGCACTGGAGGTAACTTCTACCTGACGCTGGGCGCAAGAGCTAGCAAACGATTTGCACGCGCACTCGTTGCGAGTACTTTGGAAGGACGGTCTTCGTTTACCGAGGCATTTCGATTACTCGGGTTCAAGAAGATGGCTACATTTCGGGAGTTGGGACAAAACCTCGGGTTGATCGTCTGATGGCCTACCTGATCGATGCGAATGTCTTCATCTCGGCGAAGAACCTCCACTATGGACTGGATTTTTGTCCGGCGTTTTGGGACTGGTTGGTTCAGCAGAACGCAGCCGGGACTGTCTTCAGTATTGAAAGGGTCCTCGACGAAGTGCTGGCGTTAGCCGACGAACTGTCGCAATGGGCGCAAGCCAGAGGTGATAGCTTCTTTCTTCGACCGGACGCTTCAGTGCTCCCTTCTTTAGCAACAGTCAGCCATTGGGCAACGGGTCAAAACTATGAGCCAGCCGCAGTCAGCACTTTTCTTCAGATCGCCGATTACTACCTGGTGGCCCAAGCTCACGCCGGTGGGCATACTGTAGTAACACACGAAGTGCCTTCTGGTTCACCCCGCAAGATTAAGATTCCCGACGCCTGCATCGGGCTCGGGATCAGATGCATGACGCCGTTTGAAATGTTACGACGCGAGCGGGCACGTTTTGTCCTCGGTCCGAGTTCATGATTGCCAATGATTCTGGCCTGCAACCCATCTTGCCTGCCGCCTGATCTTCGACGGCAAAACCCAACAGAGCTCGGTATTTCGAGGCAAGACAGATTGCGAGTGACTTGATGAGGAAATCTCGGGCGGTCAGGGACATTTCTTCTTGAACTGCTGCCTTCTTCGCGGGGAAGTAGCCAAGCGCGTTGCTCGGAACGCCATTCTCGAATCATCTGCGGGATGACGGTGACGGGGCATCTGCTAGCACTCCGTACAACAGGAGCGTAAAGCCGAGCAGCCAAGCGGTGAATGCGGCCACGTGGCCGCCTTCCCAGCGGTTCCGCAGCTGTCCATACGCCTGTACGGCCTCACTCGTCCCCTCGCGCAGCGCTTCGGACCATGCGGCGTTCACCGGCTGAACCAGCAGGAACCAGAGAAGAACGGAGAGAGCCAGGCAAAGGCTCCCTGCAAGAGTAAAGCGGAATCCTACCCGCCCTCGCGTGATCCAGACCAACCCTATCAACGAGAGAAGCGCGAGCACCTGCAGCGGGCCTCCGACCAAGCCGAAGTATAGGTACATCGTGCTCGTAACCCGCATGTAGAACTCGTTGTCATATTGAACACGAACAGGCAGCTCCAAGAGATGCGCACCGCCCATCACCAAGCCCAGGGCAGTCAGCAGAAGTGTTATTAACCGCCAGACTCGAAGCACTAAAAACCTCGCAACCACAAAACCTTTTTCTCGAACGGTTCAGCGCTGAAACCCAGGCCATAACCGGTTCCGGGGGCTTCATCCCCGGCTAACTTGAATGAGGTCCTTTGGCCTTAAAGACCCCGAATTTTGCAATTGGCTCTCCATTTTCCATTTGGCCGCGAGCCTGTCGTGATAGGCACCATCGGTGAGATTGATGAAATGGAAAATGGAAAATGAAGAACCAATTGCAAAAATCGCCTCATTGAGGATTTCGACGCCGAAAGCATACCGGCGAGGAAGGTTAAGATCCGATTCCATCCGTGTCATCCGTGTGATCCGTACTATCCGTGGGCTTCTTCTCCCACGGATAGCACGGATCACGCGGATAACACGGATGTGTTTGTCATTTTTGATCCGGACTTCAGCAAGAAAGCCGGGGTCAACGTTTTTTCGCAATTGGCTCTGAACGATGGCAAATGGAAAATGCTTTTCCCTTACCCCTTTGTCCCTTTACCCCTCTGCCTTTTGAAACCTGCTTCACATCACCGCGCCATCAGGGCGAATACTCCCCAGCCCAGGTATTCACGGGTGTAGGCGGCGTAGCGTTGGGGCCCCGAGGTCAGTTCGGCTCGAACATTTTCTGCAAAGTCGTCGTCAGGATTCGCGTCGAGCCATCGCCGCATGGTGAGCCACTTGGCCGCCTCGTACCTGTCCCAGCTGTCCTGGTCCGCCAGAACCATTTCCACGACGTCGTAGCCGAGGTCGCCGAAAAGAGCGAGAAGGTCTGGAAGCAACAGAAAGTCGGAAATCGAACCGGCAAGGCATTCCTTCGCCACGTCTTCTGTCGGCGGCAGCTGCCGCCAATATGGCTCGCCGATGAGGATGATCCCTCCGCTGCGCAGGCTCCGCGCCAGAAGCTCAATAGTGCCGACCACTCCTCCACCGATCCAGGTAGCGCCGATACAGGCTGCCACGCCGACCTTCTCGTCCGCGACATAGCCGGTAGCGTCAGCGAGAATAAACTTGACTCGATCGGCTACGCCGAGTTCTTCAGCGCGGCGTCTCGCTTGCTCGGTGAACAACGGGCTCAGGTCGACGCCGGTGCCTCGGATCCGGTGATCGCGAGCCCATGCGCAGAGCATCTCGCCAGAGCCGCTGCCGAGGTCGAGCACATGAGTCTCCGGTTCCAGGCGCAAGGCCGCGCCCAGAGTGGCGAGCTTTTCGGGAGTGAACGGGTTATGGATGCGGTGTGCACTTTCGGTGATGGTGAAGATTCGTGGAATGTCCATAGCAGAAACGAAGATCCCCCTTCTCGATTCCGGCCGCTTCGTACCAATGAATCCCGGCTGCATGTATCGTACCATCACCGAGCCAAACTGGCCGCGTCGCGCCGAAATTACTTTCTCAAGTCGGTCTGCCTGGCTCGTTTCTTCAGCTGAATCTCCGTATACGTCGTCTGGCCTTCCCTGACGGTAACCCGGGCATTTCCCCGGGACCGCGCAAGAGGATGCCCCCCTGCGGACTCGACTCGCACCTGATAGACGCCGGCGGCGATCTGGCTGAAACGAAAAACACCGTTCGGCTCGGCCCATTTTCTCGAGAAGAGATCATGCCCTTCGTCATCCTGCAAAGTCAGGACGAAGTCTTGAACGGGCGCGCCCCCTTCGTCGAACACGATTCCCTGTAACTGACCGCCCGGCGGAATGTCCAGCTGGACCTGAAACTGGTATTCCGGCAGGAAAACAGGCAGTGATACCGACCCGATCGTTTTTGCCCCTGCCCGGATATAAGCCGGATACTTCGAAACCGAGAACCGACCCGGTATGTTGGCGGGCTCCACCGAAGCACGTTCTCCCGACGGGGACCACGCCGACACCCACAAATCGGACACTGGGACTGATTCTCCGCGGCCATCTGTGACGATCAATCGAAATGTGCGCTTCTCTCTGAGCCGGAATACTTCGTGGGTGTTTCTATTCAATACGAGAGTCTCAGTGGCGCTCTCGTAACTCCCTTGGGCGTGCAGCGGCGTTATTTCCACGGTAACGGGTTCCGGAGAGGACTGCGTTCGGAAGCGAAAGCGACCGGCTGCGTCGGTGTCACCCATTCCTCCGGGAGTGCGGACTAATACGCCAGGTATGGGTCGACCGCTGCCCATGGACACTACCTGGCCAGTGAACCAAATGTCACCTTCTAATTTGAGAATGACCTCCAGATCTTGCATCTCCCCTGAGATTTCCAACTCTCGCCTTTCGTTCTGGTAACCAGGCAGACCGACAAGGAGGTAGTACTCTCCCGGCGTCACGTTCAAGGAAAAAGCGCCGTTTGCTGCTGATGTTGCGGAAAACACTCCGAAATGAGGGACTTCTCTTTTCGGTGCCAGCGTCACACTTGCGCCTGCCAGGCGCATCGAACGCTCGTCACGCACAGTGCCCGACACGCTCACCGATCGACTCATCCTAATATGCACCAACCCGTGTGCGGACAGGAGTTGCACTTCTTTGGTTACTGGAAGGTAGCCGCTCTTGCTGGCCAAGAGGCGACACACTTCAGGGTTTGACTCAAAAACGCAACTTCCCCCAGGCCCTGTCTCGCATTCAGCTGTTGTCTCTCCCTCGGACGCCTCCAGCGCAATATGAACACCCGGAATCGGCCGGCCGTTCTCCGACTCAACAACTTCGACCACTAGCCTTGTGGAGTCGATGTCGTTTGTTTTTCGCTTTAATGCCTCAACCCCTGCGGCAGGCAGGCGAAAGCCTGGCTGTGAACCGCTGCGTGCTGAGGGCGAATTGGAAAGCGTCGCGGGTTGTGACCCGCGAATCTGTTTTTCAGAACTCCGGCCGGCAGGCGTCCAAAGAACGCGATGCGGACCTGGCGCCTTCCAAAGAAGCAGAGCAAGCCCTGACGCGAGCAACACCAGTATCAGCAGCCTTGGTTTAGCCAACTTCGTTCGGCTCAACGCTTGTTCCTTTCCGCTGCGAAAACAGCGCTTCGCCCAAGCTCAGGTCTCTCGGCTCCGGCAGGTCCTGGACCCTGGCGAGAATACACCCTTTCAGCTCTCACAGCTCAGTGAACGGCAGGGCCGTTATATCTGATCCCAACGGTAACCGGACATTGCCCGGGTATACCACGTAGCCGGGCAGCGCCCTATCCCCAAAATCCTCACGGAATGTTCTGAGCGAGACCGCCATCGCCGGCCGGGGCGTGGCGACGAGCTTCACCTGGATTGGGACGAGTTTTCCGCCTGTCTCGACCACGATGTCCCGGCGTGTCCTGACGGACCTCGGGTCGCCTCGCCGCCCGGTTTTCTATAAACGGGCCGGTCCTCCGGACCTGAAACCTTCCCGCACTTCGCAATACCCAGTGCTGCCGGGATGTGGACGAAGTACAGCTTTGGGCTCATTTGAGCGATTGTGCGCTTCGGTCCTCGGCTCCGGCGACTCCACCCACAAACGCGGCCAAAACGGCCCCAAGCGCGTGCCCGGCGTAGTGACACCCGATCTTTTCATCGTGAGTTCGCCCCGGTTAGTTCAAGTCGTGTTCGTCCGACGCCCGGCTGCTCGAAGGGACCAGCGTACGGGCAAGAGGCGTTTCGGCGGCGGCCGAAGTAGTCTGTGTCTATCGCCAACGGCGAGCCGTCGGGATTCTCATAGGGCAGATTCGAGACCACCGTCCTGCCCAGAAGTTCAGTGGTTACAAGCGGATTGACGAAGCCTTCCGGAAGTTGTTCGAAGGTGATCTCGAGGTACACGCTTTCTCCTTCCTCCACAATCCGGATTGTCGGATCAACTTCCGGCCGCTCTATGTAATTTGTCTCTCTCACGCACGGCTTCGCGCCGTTGAGGTAGACATTACCCGCCGCATAGAGCGGAAGCTCGGCCTGGTCATACATTTCCAGCCCGTAGCCGATTTTGACCTGCCTGGTCGGAGAATTCCGGTCGGGGATTTCGGCGTCGCGCGCCACGAAGATATTGTTGTAGAAACGGTCATCGCCTCCCCTGGTATTCCTCAGACCCGCCAGCGCGGTTGAATGCGGCTTGTGATAAGGGGTTACGCGGGACTGGGCCGCGCGGATGATTTTTCCCGCCACCAGGTTGTGCACGTAGGCTCCGCCCTCGGAATAATTCCTGATTGCGATTTCAGAAAGGAAAATATTGTTGTCCACCAG
This sequence comes from Acidobacteriota bacterium, assembly GCA_035593865.1. Lineage (GTDB taxonomy): Bacteria > Acidobacteriota > UBA6911 > RPQK01 > RPQK01 > RPQK01. Next base: position 3,986 of record DAOTAI010000126.1, on the reverse strand, counting down.
GAAAGGACCGTGGTTGACCTCCACGTACAGATCGTCCGTCGTATTGTCGTAACAGAGGTTCCCTGTGAGGCGCGTACCCTGGGTCATCCAATCCATCCAGAGGCCGCGGCCGACGTTGTGCAGGCGGTTGTTCTCAATAAGGGCATCGATAGGGCCGTGAAGCTTGATTCCGGCGATTTCCGCCCCGGAGAACAAGCGCTTGGTCCAGACATTGTAGATGTGGTTGTTGCTGATCACACTGAACGCGCCACCCATGCTCCCGCATATGCCGGCCTGCTCGCAGTTGAAGATGATGTTGTTGCGGACGATATGGCCGCCGATCTTTTCCCGGGACCAACCCGCTTCCAGCGCCCGCACGATGACTTCGTTGTAGTGGATCGCGCCGTCCTTACACGGGTCCTTGGTCCAGACGTTGTGACCGGTCTCGCGATCCTTGCCCAGGGTAATACCGGAGCATTTGGAATCGCTGATGATGTTGTTCTCGATGATCCACCCCTTGCTCCAGTGAGTGCCAATCAGGCCGATCTGCTCCGCTGTGGGCGCAGCCCATTGGGTGGCGGCGTGGCACATCCGGAAACCCCTGACGGTGATGTAGTCGCGACCCGGCGCGTCCGGATAGAAGCAGCTATCGCGCACGTTGATCTCGACCAGCTCCTCGTTAGGATTTTTCCCATGAAAGTTCGCGTAGATGTAGGTGTTCTCCTCATCGCTCTCGCAGTACCAGGTGTAGGTTGTCGCCTCCAAATCTAGTGGGACGGTGACCCCTTCACGTATGACTGTCAAGGGAATCGGCTTCGGATTCAGGACGCCTTCCAGGGTGTGCGATTCATACAGGGATATGCCGTTGAGATAGACTTCCCCGGTGTGGTGAGGCCTTTTGCGATCCACGAACCAGTCACCCCAAATCAAATCCTTGTAAGGGTTGTAATCGCCAAAAAAGGAATTCGGCAAGGTAAGTTTCCACACGTCGCCCACGAACGGCTTCCAGCCACGAGCTATCTCCGAGCCTTTGATGACGACGGTTTCGCCCTCGGCCGCCTGGTAGACGATGCGCTGGGAGTCGGACAGCCCGCCGCGCGGCGGCGTTAAACGTTCACGATAGACGCCCTCATGGACGGTGATCACGTCGCCCGGTTGCGCGACGCGAGCCGCGGCTGAGATCGTGCGGAAGGGCCGGGCCCGGCTGCCATCCCAGGCGTCGTCGCCTGACGGTGAGACGTGATACTCGACGGCTTGAACCCACACCGACGAAAACGTGAGAAGAAGGAGAGTAACAAGTATTTTCATGGTTTTTCTCCTTTGAAGGCTCGCGTGAACTGGCAACCAATCCCCAGGCACATTTTACGAGGGGCGCCTACCCCCGGAATGCCGTGCGGCTGTGATTTCTGAAGTCCCCGGCTCGAAACTCTAGCACCCAGCAGCAGAAGGGGCAATAGGAGAAGAAGGCAGCCGCCCGTCATCCGTGTAATCCGCGTTATCCGTTCTATCCGTGGGTCTGAGCGCCCACGGATAGAACGGATAACGCGGATTACACGGATGACGGGCGCTCCGCTGCTGCGCTCCCTTGTACGAATAGTGCGTTCTCTCCGTTTTCCTGTTGACACCTGGCTCGGAAACAGATTAGATTTGAATTGAATCTTAACTATTCCGACTGATTTAGTAGAGATAGTGAAGACAGGAAGAGTGAATATGCAGGAGCACGATCGAGACTACATCGCGAGTTGGGCTACAGAGTTAGCCGGAGAATCACCAGAACGCCTTCTGACTTGGGCGGCAACACGGTTTGCTGGCCGCGTCGCCTTGGCCTCTTCCCTGGGTCCGGAAGATCAGGTGCTGACCGACATGATTGCCAGGGCCGGCCTGGACATCGACATTTTTACGCTCGATACCGGCCGGTTGTTCAATGAGTCATACCAGCTCATCCAACGGACGGAAGCGCGCTACGGCATCAAGATCAAGGTCTACTTCCCGTCCTCTGCCGAAGTCGAGTCCATGGTGAACACCCACGGGGTAAACCTTTTTCTCGACAGCATAGAACTGCGCAAGATGTGCTGTCGAGTGCGCAAGATCATCCCCTTGCAACGCGCCCTGGAGGGCTTGGGCGCCTGGATTACCGGACTTCGGCGCGAACAGTCGATCACCCGCACCGAAGTTGAACCCGTCGAGTGGGATGAGTCGCACGGACTGGTGAAGCTCAACCCCCTGGCTGCCTGGAAAGAGAGCCAGGTCTGGAACTATGTCCGGGAACAAAAGGTCCCCTACAACGTGCTGCATGACCGGGGTTTTCCGTCGATCGGCTGTTCCTGCTGCACCCGGCCCGTTGCCGTAGGAGAAGATTCGCGATCCGGGCGCTGGTGGTGGGAACTGCCGGAGCACCGGGAATGCGGGTTGCATCTTCGCGAAAATTCACCGCAAGCGGCAAGGGGGCTGGCATGACGAGTCCTGAGCTGGTTCCCCGAACCATCGAATCACGCGCCGTCCGGACCCGTCTGGACGAGTTGGAAGCGCGAAGCATCCATATTTTGCGAGAAGCCTACCGGGAGTTCAGGAGCCTGTGCATGCTCTGGTCCATCGGCAAGGACAGCACGGTCCTGCTCTGGCTGGCACGAAAAGCCTTCTTTGGGCACGTTCCATTTCCCCTGGTTCATATTGATACCGGTTACAAAATCCCGGAGATGATCCGGTACCGTGATTCGTACGCCCGTCAGTGGCGCCTGAAGCTCATCGTGGGGCAGAACAGGGAAGCCCTGGCCGCGGCAAGCACATTTCCGTCCGGCGCCCTGACTCGTCTGGATTGCTGCCGTGCGCTCAAGAGCGAAGCACTCAAGCACACGCTTTCCGGTGACTGGCCCAGACTCAGGCTCAACCTGGAAACCGGCCAGTGGGAAGAAGAGATCAATGGCCAGGCCTTCACAGGGGTCATCGTGGGAGTCCGGGCGGATGAGGAGGGAAGCCGGTCCAAGGAAAGGTACTTCTCGCCCCGGAATCAGGACAGCGCCTGGGACGTCGACGACCAGCCTCCCGAGGTCTGGAATCAGTACAAGACGGACTTTGCGCCCGGCACCCATGTTCGCATCCATCCCTTGCTGGATTGGACGGAGATTAACATCTGGGAATACATCGCACGTGAAGGAATTCCGGTTTCGTCACTCTATTTCGACCAGGGTAACGGCTGCCGGTATCGATCCTTAGGTTGCTTCCCGTGCACCCAACCGGTCCTCTCCAAGGCCCGCTCAGTGGCGGACATTCTATACGAGCTGAAGAGCGGGAGTCTGGCCCATATCGCCGAGAGGGCCGGTCGAGAACAGGACAAAGACGATGGCGGAACGCTGGAGGTATTGAGACGAGAGGGGTACATGTGATGGAAGCACCGTTGAGTCACTCTGACCTTGGGGGTAGACCTGAAACCGGGGGGTCCACCAGTGGCGCAACCGACGTCCCGGAGGCAACCCGAGAGCAGTTGCATGTGGTTGTGGTCGGCCACGTCGATCACGGAAAGAGCACACTTGTGGGGCGATTGATGGCAGATCTGGGGGTTCTGCCCGAAGGAAAAATAGAACAGATTCGCGCTTACTGCGCCAACAATGCCCGACCTTTCGAATTCGCCTTCCTGCTTGATGCACTGAAGAACGAGCAGAGCCAGGGGATTACGATTGAAACAGCGCGGTGCTTTGTCTCCACGCCCCGGCGCGATTACCTGATTTACGATGCCCCGGGGCACGTGGAGTTCTTGAAGAACATGGTTACAGGGGCTTCCCGGGCAGAGGCAGCCCTGCTGGTCATCGACGCCGAAGAGGGCGTTCAGGAGAACTCTCGACGTCACGGTTTCCTGGTCTCGATGCTCGGCATCCGCCAGGTCGCGGTGCTGATCAACAAGATGGACCGCGTCGGTTACAGTCAGTCTGCCTTCGAAAAGGTACGACAAGAGTTCAGCGCCTTTCTTTCCAACCTGGCGGTCGAACCGTGTGCCTTCATTCCGATCAGCG
>DAOTAI010000125.1:0-11773 GCA_035593865.1 Acidobacteriota bacterium | reverse complement strand
AACCTGTCGCCGCAGGTGAAGCCCAACTCGTCCTTCCCCCTGAAGATGCCGCTTTGTGCGACACACGATGCCGGGAACTTGGCGCCAGTAATGTAATGAACAGTATCGATGAAATGACTTCCCCATTGCGGCACTAAGCCATCGCAGAAGTCGCGGAAACCGTACCAGCCCGTAAACTGGACAGCGTTGAAAGGTCTCATGGGTTGCCCCATCAGGAACTGTTTCCAGTCGACGTCTTCCTCTTTTGCTTCCTTCACATAGCGGTACCAAAAAGGCTGATCGTCGTTCCGAACTTGCTCAATCCGGGTTACTTTACCGAGAATTCCGGTTTTGTACACTTCGTGGGCACCGACCACGCCAGGTACGCTGCGAAGCTGTGTCCCCACCTGGACGATAATTCCGGCCTTTTTGACCGCGTCGAAAGCTCGGTTCAGTTCATCCATATTGCGAGCCAGGGGTTTCTCGCAATAGGCGTCTTTGCCCGCTTTTGCAGCCGCTTCCAGCTGCCGTGCATGCGCGTGGTCGCAGGAAGCGATCATGACAGCGTCGACATTCTTGTAGGCGAGAAGATCCTCATGAGAAGCAAACTGGGGCGCCTTGATCCCGTACCACTCCTTGATCAATTCGGCAGCCTGTTCGCGACGCAAGCGCCACGGATCACAGACGGCGGTGAACTGCACGTTTTGTTGCGCATCGTACTTGTGAATGGTCTTTAGATGAACTTCGATGCCGCGATCGCCACAACCGATCAAGCCAATCGATATGCGGTCGTTAGCGCCCAGAATCCGGCTTCGACTCAAGGCTGTGAAAGCAGCCGCAGCTGCCGTTCCTTTGGCCGCGGTTTTAACAAATCGCCTTCGAGATAAATTACTCATCACGTGCCTCCTCGTCATGCTTGCTTCATTCAGTTCATGGAGACGACTCCTGAACCCTTGATCTTCGCCGCTTCGGCGGCAGGCAGCCGCCACTCGTCATCGAAGCGTCCGGCCGCGATCGGATTGTCGGCGGAACCCTTAAAGAAGATGTAGTCTTCCAGACCCATAAGCCTTAAAGCCACAATCGGACCAGCGAACCGCCCTGCCCGGCGACCTGGCCTTCCCGATGCGGCCTGGCTGGCTCCTGCCTCCGGTTCCTGCCACCAGGGCAGCCCCGAACTGATCAGAACGTAATGCTGTCCCATTGGATAGACATACGTCAGACCATACTCGTTTGCGTCATTGTTCAGGTGCATAGGCAGACGATCAGCGGACCGAGCTATGAGACTGTTGGTTTCCCGCGTTCCAAACAACACCAGATTGGAGCTTTCAAGATCACTTGGTCTGACGTCCTTGTCGGCGACAACACGAGGAAACACCATCACTCGTCCCAGGAACCACCCTCGATCGACACACCATTCCGCAGCCTTCGAGGCTTGTCGAAGCCGCTTTTCGAGTTCCGCATCGGACGGATTGTCGGCCGTGCCGTAGACATAGATATGGCGACTGGAAATGACGTCGCCCATAGGTCCCTCGGCGCCCGGTCTCTTGCCGTTGGGAGCAGTTTGGCAGATTCCTTCCGTCCAAGTCCCTCCTCGGTAACAGAAGGAAAAGGTTTCATTCGGTTGGGCGCTCAGCCGTTTGCCGTCAATTGTGACCTCGATCGGCTTATCAGCAGAAAAGCGGGGATGCCCTGCCAGGCGATGTAAGGTGAAGCCGCGAAGATTCTCGGTCCTAACTTCAACCCGGTTTTCCCCAGTAAAACTGGCATCAATACGGGCAGCGGTGCCGGGCGTCAGGCCGTCAAGACGAACCCAGTAGGCCGAGTTGTAACGATAGCGGGTGGAGACGAACTGTACTCGATCAGGATAGGGGTTGCGCCGATGGCGGGCGAACCACTCGAAAATCTTTCCGTCCTGGTAGGCGTTTTCCCAGCTGTTGTGCTTGACACCTGGATACTCTATGTACTCGACGTTTGCCCCCGCCGCCTCTAGGCGCTTGGCCCATCCGCGAACATTCTCGGGCTTGACCACCGGGTCATCGCCTCCCTGACAGAGTCGAACCGGGAGATGCAGGGCGTTGGGAGCAAGAATCTCCGCGTCCTCTGGAGGAGCCGGACAGACCGGGGCAATCGCCGCCCAGATATCGGGGCGGGTGAGTGCCACCCAGAGAGTCCCACCGCCCCCCATGGAGAGCCCGGTCAAATAGATGCGATTCTCGTCGATCGGGAATCGGTCCTTGACGTCGGCAAGCACGTCATAGACGTCCTTCTCGGCGACACCCTGATAGCCCATTGACCCTCGGCAAAAAGGTGAGGCGACAATGAAGTCGACGTCGGGCCATGGTGGAAAGTAACGGCTCGCTTCAACATCGGTCTCACCGGGAGCGTTGCTCTTTCCGAAGACCCGCCTCAAATTCAGCCGGTGATTCGATCCCGCGCCGTGGAGGCTGATTACAAGGGGGTAAGCTTTTTGGGGGTCAAACCGCGGAGGCAGGTAAAGAGCATAGGGTTGCTCAGCGTCGTCCACGGTGGAATGGAAAGTGAGTACCTGCGGACCGGGTTTTAGAGTTTGGGCGGAAAGAAAACAGTGACCGCTCCAGAGCCAGACGGTTGCAAGGACAAGGCTCAGTTGATGACGCATTTTGCGCAATCCCTTTCGCTTGTAATTACACTATATGTTGCGACCGCCTTTATACGATTGAATTGCGCGACAATCAAGGATGGTTGCATTACTGGCAATAGCCGGGCTCAGAACAATCCAGATAAGCAGGTGCCGGGCGGGATTACCGCCTTCTGATCGTGATGCGGTGCCAACAGTTGTTCATGTATCCCTTGAAATTCCAGACACTGGCCGGCGTCTCGGGTTGAGTGTTCACGGCTGAATCCCAGCCACGCGCGACAATCTGGTTGGTACCCGCTCCGAGTTCAACCTCGGCCTCCCAAAAACGCCAGGTCCATCGATTTCCCGCTTTATCGAGTTGAGCCTGCTGCCAAGTCTGGCCTCCATTGCTGGATATATCAATCCGAGTAATCAGGCGGCCGCCTCCGGCGAGTGCGTATCCTTGCACCGGGATCCGGCTTTCGGTCGTCTGAGTGCCGTCAGTGGGTCGGCAAATAACCACGTTGACCGGGAATTCTCCTAGTTCAATCCCCTTTTCCCAGACCACGTTTTCCTGGCGCATATCAGGCGGGTACATCCGGTAGGCTTTGACCTGATAGTAGTTGCGGGATGGCTCGCGTTGAAGCGTGATCCTGCCGAGCCATTTGACGCTTCGCGCGCCGATGTATCCAGGAACGACCAGGCGTAGCGGAAAGCCGTGAAATGGAGTCAAGGGGGCGCCGTTCATTTCGCAGGCGAGGAGGACTTCGGATTGAAAGGCTTTATCGATCGGTATGGAGCCGCCGAACTTAAACCGGTCGCCTTCCTTTTCGATGTCGTCCAGCCCTGAGAAAGCGACATGCTCTGCTTCAGGTTTGATTCGGGCCTGTTCGAGAACATCTCTCAGGGACACCCCGGTCCACTCTGCCGTTCCCACGGCTTCCGCGCCCCAAGGAGTTTCTCCTGGTATCGGCGAAACGTGTATCAGCTCATCGCGTCGATTACCAGCGCATTGAAGTGTCGCCAAGGCAGTTCTGACCGTGAATTGATCCCGCAACTCGCCAACTGTGAGGCTCAGCGGACGTTCGACGAGCCCATCAATCTTTAGCCGAAATGCCTTGAGATCAACCTGAGGTACGTTGCCGTGGTTCCGAATAAAAAAATGCTCGACTGGAGTTACAAACCACTGGCGAAGGATGGTGGGCGAAGTGCCTCCGTTCAGCGGAGACTCTGAATGAAAGGAGAAGTCGGCGGCCTTCTGATGCTCCTGCATGATAACTCCTGATGCGAGTGGGGAATACTCACATTGTTACCTATTCGCCTTCAGGCAAACAAGCGCCAGCAGGGTCCAGAAAAGGAACATCTCGGTCGGCCGGTGAAAGGGAAAGTCGACGAGTGCGATTGAAGCCAGGGCAACTATCCCGGCAGAAGCGGCGCTATCCAGTTCGCCCTTGGGCCGCCTGCTCTGGGGGAAAGCCATCGCCAGAAACGATGTGAGCAGAGCAAGCAGACTGACCAAGCCTGCGAATCCGTGGTCCACGGCCGTTTCGAGATAGTCGTTGTGAGCATGAGTCTGGACCCCGATGAACTGGCGCAGATTGTCTGCTGCTCTTCCCTCACGCCAATAGCTCGTCTCCCATTGTGCGAACTTCGGCTCAAATCCTCCCGGCCCAAAGCCGAAAAGCGGTCGTTCAGACAGGTGTGGAGCGGTAATGCGCCAGATATACAAACGACCCTCAAGAGTTGTTTTGAGCGGACGGGACGGCATCAAGGGGAGCGTGGCGAGGAGTACGAGGCCGGCGATGGCAAGGATCCGCCAGTAGCCGAGTTTGCCCACGATTGCAAACCAGATCACGGCAGCTCCGGTCCCTATGATTGCGGCACGCGATCCCGTGGCGAACAAGGCGGCGGCTTGGAGAATGATCACCACCAGAAGCAGCCAGCGCGGCCTGCGCCAATGCCCGATGACAAGCGTCAAGGGCAGGCCGCCGGCTAAAAAGGCCGCTACGAAATTGGGATTTCCCAAGGTCGCATAAACGCGCATTCGCGGGCTTTCAAAGTGCGGCGACGTCCATCCGAAATGTTGGAAGAAGTCGAGTCCCAGATATTGAAACAGGGCCAGTAACGCCGTCAGAGTAAGGGATACGGATAGAGCCTCCGTTAGTGCCTCTGCTCTTGGTTGAACAGCGAGAACGAGTAGGAACCATGCCACCGACAACAGGGGGAGCCAGAAAGCCGTTTGTGAGGTGAACTCGCCCTGGAGGCCTGAGACCGCAAGAGTCAGACACCAGATCGCCAGCGAGATCCAACAAGGCAGCGGGAGCTTCGGAAAGCTGAAGCGACCAGCGATCGCGCAACTTGCGGTGACCAGGACAAACGCTGCAAGAAGAATGATTTTGGGTGCGGAGAAAGGGCGCTCAATCCCGGGCCATATTGCAAACGGCAAAACGGCTGCAAAACCGACGACCGCTTTACGTGTCAAACGGGGGATGATTCGGTCGTCGGTATGGCTCGTCAATTGCTCGCGCCTGCGCATGCCTGTCGTTTGAGGGATCGTTCGCTGTTTGGTACTCCCGTTTGCAGACCAAGAACATCAAGACGGAACTCGCCTCTCAAGGACTTTGGCGTTCTCTTTGATGTGCGTCAGGCTGCCTTTCTTCGGCCAAGTACAAGCATCACCAGCCCGAAGACCAGGAGCGCCAGCCCCCACCACAGGTTGACGTTGATCCCAAGCGAGGTCTCATAAATGCGGGGATCGCTCGTCAGCCCGTAAATAAAAAGGATCGCCCCCATAATCGAAAACATCATGCCGACCGGAATTCGGATGTCGAGACCCATGTTCTACCCCTGTTCCTCTACCAGAAAATGATGTTCAAAATCGCCGCCAGTCCGAGGACAATCAGGCCGAAGCCCGCCGGCCGCCGGTACCAGGCTTTCTCCTCCTCAACAGGCTTTGGGGTCAGCGAGTAGACCAGGCCGGCCAGGTCCTTGTCGCTCTTGAGCCTGGGGGTGACGAGAGATATGACGATCGTCATTACGAAACAGACCGTCCAGGCATAAATCGCTGTCCAGAAGTTCTGTGCCATCTCGCTCGGATACCGATGAAGGACTTCCGTTACGAGCCAGCCCCCCTTGATTCCAGCGACCGCGTTTTGGGGAAGCGTCAAACCATGATGGAAAGCGGCTGCCAAGGTACCGAGCAGGAGGCCTGAAAAGGCCCCGTGCCCAGTGGCTCGTCGCCAGAACATTCCCAGGAGAAATGTGGCGAACAGTGGAGCGTTCACGAAGGCAAACACGAGTTGGAGGAAATCCATTATGTTGTTAAATCGCGTAGCGAGATAGGCCGTGCCGATGCTTAGCAGAATCCCGATTACGGTGGTGACCCTGCCAACCCAGAGATAATGAGCGTCCGAGCCGCCTTTCTTGATGTAGCTCTGGTAAATGTCGTAGGTCCAGACCGTGTTAAACGCGGTAACATTCCCCGCCATTCCTGACATGAACGACGCCATTAGAGCCGTTAGACCGAGTCCGAGGAGCCCGGAAGGAAAGTAGGTGGCGAGCATGACCGGGATGGCCATATCGAAATCGAGCGTCCCGTCGGGTTTCAATGGGAGCTGCGCCCGGCCATCGCTGAACGTCTGGGCCATTACAATCATTCCCGGAAGAATAACCAGAAACGGAAACAGCATTTTCGGGACGGCAGCAATCAGCGGAGTTCGGCGGGCCGCAGACATGGAATCCGCAGCCATGGCTCGTTGAACCACCAGAAAGTCGGTGCACCAATACCCGAATGAGAGTACGAAACCCAGCCCCATGACCATTCCGAACCATTCGACTCCCATCGGGTTGGCGGAGCTACTGCCGAGGTGGGACCAGGAACTTGTCCAGGCCCCGGGTTCAAAGCCTTGCTGAACCGAGACCCGGCTCAAGCGATCAGTCAGGCCCGCCCATCCGCCTACATCGCGGAGACCGAGAAACACCAGAGGTATGAAGCCGAGGACGATCAAAAAGAACTGGAGGACTTCGTTATATATTGCGGAAGTGAGCCCACCCAGCACGATGTACAGCAAAACGATCAGGGCGGATACCCAGATACTGAAGCTGAAGTCCCAACCCAGCAGCAGGCCGAACAATTTGGCGAGCGCGTACATGGAAATGCCTGACGAAAAGATGGTCATGGTGGCGAATGAAATCGCGTTAAACGCTCGTGTCTTTTCGTCAAAGCGGAGTTTCAGGTATTCGGGAACTGATCGGGCGCGTGAGCCATAATAAAACGGCATCATAAAAATGCCGACAAATACCATCGCCGGAATGGCCCCTACCCAGTAGAAATGGCTGGTCGCGATGCCGTACTTCGCGCCCGAAGCGGCCATCCCAATCACTTCCTGCGCGCCCAGATTGGCGGAGAGAAAGGCCAGGCCCGCAATCCAGGCCGGGATGGACCGGCCCGACAAGAAAAAGTCCGAGCTTGTCTTCATGTACCGGCGCAGAGCCCAACCAATACTGAGAACGAATACGAAATAGATGATCAGAAGAAGATAGTCGACTGAACCTAGTTGAATGCTCGTCACGAGTTTTCCCTCCGGAGCCCCACTAGCCCATGAATTCCGAACAATGGGCACGGTCAGGCGTCATGTGGCGCCATGGAGCCCGAGAATAACATTTCCATCGCTCCGGTTGAAAGAATTAGGTTCCGGGAAAGACCGACAAGGTGAACGACAAGTTCGCTCGAAATCCTCTTCAAGGAACGGCTAGCTAGGGAAGCTCGACGCGAATTCCCTTCTCGAGTTCTTTTCCCGACCAGGTCCCTGCCTCCTTGCCGTTCACGTAAACGCGATAGGACTTGGAGGGCTGCGTGCGATGAAAGACGACGACCGGCTTCGTCTTCCAGACAAACGGCGAAGATAGCTGCAAGTGGATTTGCCCGTCCTGCAAACGGCAATCGGTCACATTGATCCCGTTCACTCCAGCTCCTCGGCCGGCGGTAGCGTCAATGACTGCGTCACGAAGGTATTCCTCCTCGATCTCGATCCCGGCCATCCCACTTCCTGTGCCCCAATGAAAGCTGCTCACACCTGCTTTAGCGCCGTAACCTTCGTGGGCCCAGTTCTCTGACGGAGATACGGGAAACTGCGCTCGTAAAGCAGCGACTCCTCGTTCCAGGTACTCAGGCTTTCCGGTTGTACGGTAGTAGTCGAGGAGAATATTTCCGCACTGGCTCTGCCGGGCGTCCGACCATTCCGCATCCGAATTCTGAGTCGTGAACCCGCCGAGCAGCATAGCCTTGCTGGTCAGGTTCTTCAGTCCGGGATGCGTCCAGCACTGCTGAAAGAGCAGAAGGTAATCCAGGAGGGCTTCGCCAGTGGCCAGATAACGGGCCTCTCCCGTAGTTTGGTAGGCCAAAAGGTAAGCGGCGACCGTTTGCGTGAGAGCGAGGTTGTTGGCAGGCCATTGTTGCGTGCGTTCGTCGAGTTTGGCCTCTCGCGGACTGCAACTCCAAAAGGTTTCATAGTCATACCATTGGCGCGTCGGAATAACCTCTTTTTCAAGGAAAGCCAGACCTCTTCTGGATGCCTCAAGGAGTCGGGGGTCCGGGTCGTATTGGTAGAGTTGGAGAAGAAAGAGGACCACCGGTCCGGTCTCAGCCTTGACGGTTCGTGAAAGTTCCTCCTGGACTGAGGCGTTCTCCGAAAATCGGGTTGGTAGAAGCCCGTCTGGCGCCTGGTGCGACATCATAAACCGCGCGAGCTCCCGACACCGTGGCAGAATCCTTTCCCAGCCGGGAAGCTTTGCCGCGTGCCACTTTAACAACCAGTAACCTGTCCAGCACATGTCATAGCCGAGGAATCCTTTCTCGGTGCTGGCCCCGGAGCCGTCGCCTGCAGCCCAGATCGTCACGCTTTCCTGCGGCACCGCAACACATTTGAAGGCACCGTCTCGGCCCGGCGCGTTCAGAGCGAGTTCGACTGTCTGGGTCGCCAGGTCAAGCAGGTCCTTGTTCCCGGTTCGCCTGGCATATAAGGCCATTCCGTATGAGGTGCGCAGGGTGTTAAACCACGAAGAGAGATAAACTGATGGTCCAGGACCCCACCGTTTCATGCCTACCCCTCCCCCGGTTGAGCCGTTTGGAAGAGGAACCGAAAGCCACCTTCGAGGGGATTCCTCCTTCCAGATCACGTCGCGCCATTGGTCCCAGAGCGTTAAGGAGCGGTAGCGGGGATCAGTTCCAACCTGTTGGTCTGCAGCCTGGGCCTGTTCCGCTCGACCAAACTGCTCCCAATGGAATCTTACCGCCTCGCGATATGCCTGAGTGGGCGGGGCTGACGCCGTGACTAAGAGGTAGTACGCGTTCTCCATGGTGCCGTTAGTCGTCCAAGTGCGCTTGGCATCGCGCGCGTAAACCGAATGGGAAACCATCTGGGCTGGGATGTAGCCGACGCTGAGCATGGGTCCGCCAGGCACGTCGAGGTCTAGAGCATGATGGCAGCGCGCCAACTCCTCGCGCCCTAGAGTAGCAAGATCTGGGACGATGCCGAAAGCCGTGTTTCCCTTTTGCACCAGAATAAGCGGGGCCTTATAAAAGCCGTCCGGATTGAACCCGCCGACTGAGGGTGAAAAGGACCAGTCGGCCGAATGCGAGAAGTCAAACCGATCAGTCAGTTCATGGAGGGCGACCGGACTTGACGGCTCCAACCTCGTGACGACGCGAATCCACGGGCCATTTTCAAGGAGGGTGATTGTTCGGATGATACGGTGTTCGCCCGCCGTGAATTCTTCGTGCAAGATGTTGCCGGAGATTGAAAGAGCGTGCAGTGAGGCCGGTACTGGCGTTTTATCCGCAGCGATCAGGGAAATGGGGCCGACAGATCGGCCATTTTCTGCTGTCGCTACTTCAACCCACGTGTCGTTGCTGAACGCTAGATACCTCTCCCGAAGTCGGCCGTCCTTAGATTCGGCTTCGACCCTTATCCTTTCTCCCGTTAGCGACACTGGCGGCTGCGATTGCGTCATCGCACTCAGGAAGTTGCCGGCACAAGCCAGGAAAAAGGACAACAAGATGAATCGCCGAACAGAGAACGCTTGACGGGTGACGCAATAGCCGGTTGTGGTTGGGATCGTATATCGCCTGCCTTTTCGCGAATGGCTCAATCTTGGCGCTGCTTGGATGGATTTCATGGCCAGCCATCCTATCATCGGTTCCTGAAATCGTTGCAGTCATTTGGACACGGTCGTTCGACTGTACCTGCTTGCATCGGAAATCAGCCGGATTTGTGCCAAAATTGAAGAAACTCTCCAGCGGGATCGGCGAAGTCCCGCGGTACTGTGTCTCGTAACGATTGGATAGAACTCCAACTGGACGAACAACGTCCGACGTTTATCTGGAGGTACTAATCGATGAGTGGAGTACGAGTGCTTGTCGGCACGCGCAAGGGCGCGTTCATACTTACATCAGATGAGAAGCGTGAGCAGTGGAACGTTGACGGACCTCATTTTGGCGGCTGGGAGTTGTATCACCTGAAAGGGTCGCCTGCGGACCCGAATCGTTTGTATGCATCGCAGTCCAGCGGTTGGTTCGGGCAGCTGATCCAACGCTCCGACGATGGAGGCAAGACCTGGGAAGCCGTGGGCAACGACTTTGCTTACGACGGCGTACCAGGCACTCATCAATGGTACGACGGGACGCCTCATCCATGGGAATTTAGACGCGTGTGGCACCTCGAGCCTTCACTTGAGGATCCGGATGTAGTCTATGCGGGAGTTGAAGATGCGGCTTTGTTCCTTTCGGCGGATGGTGGCAGGAGTTGGGAGGAGTTGCCAGGCCTGCGCCGTCATGAATCAGGGTCGGCCTGGCAACCGGGCGCCGGCGGTCTGTGCCTGCATACGATCTTAGGGGATCCGACCAATCCCGACCGAATGTTCGTGGCCATTTCTGCTGCAGGCGCTTTTCGAACGGACGACGCCGGCAAGACTTGGAAACCGATTAATCGCGGGCTCCGGTCAGAGGGCATTCCTGACCCGACTGCGGAAGTCGGGCATTGCGTACATCGCATCGCCATGCATTCCGCTCGGCCGAATGTGCTTTTTATGCAGAAACACTGGGACGTAATGCGCAGCGACGATGCCGGCGAAACGTGGCAGGAAGTCAGTGGGAATCTGCCGACCGATTTCGGGTTCGCGATTGACGTTCATGCCCACGAGCCGGAAACGATTTATGTAGTTCCGATCAAGAGCGACTCGGAACACTATCCGCTTGACGGCAGTCTGCGCGTGTATCGCAGCCGGTCAGGAGGGCACGAGTGGGAGCCGCTGACCAACGGGCTGCCGCAACAAGATTGCTATGTGAATGTTTTGCGTGACGCTATGGCCGTTGATTCGCTTGATTCGTGCGGCATCTATTTCGGCACTACCGGTGGGCAGGTCTACGTTTCCCCTGACTCAGGTGACAGTTGGAAAACGATTGTCCATGACCTTCCTCCAGTGCTTTCAGTGGAGGTCCAGACACTGCCATGATCAGGGTTGTTCTTCCTCCACACCTGCGCGCGCTTGCCCAGGTCGACGGGGAGGTTGTTTTGGATCTCTCCGGTCGGGTGACCCTTCGCTCGGTTCTTGATGCGCTGGAAGCTCGCTATCCGGTGCTGTCTGGCACTATCCGTGATCATGCCACCCGGCAGCGCCGGCCTTTCCTCCGGTTTTTCGCCTGCAAGGAGGACCTGTCTCACGAATCATTGGACGTGGAGCTTCCAAAAGCGGTAATCATGGGCCACGAGCCCCTCCTGGTCGTAGGAGCGATGGCCGGAGGCTGAAACACTCGCGCCCGCTGCCAAGGGACTATCTACCAAAGGGACTGTCCCCACGAGCCTACCCCAAGGGAGCCTACCAAAGAGGCTGGTACGCACCCCATCACTGAGACAAGAAAAAATGGGCGTGCCACTGCAAGGGACAGTCCCTTTGAAAGGGCGCTTGATGTGTGCGCGCATTTGGCTCCTTAGTGCTCGCTGTGGGCTTTGCCTGCCCTTAGAGCTGGTTCCACGCTACGCACTTGGTGGGGATTACGAGGCATCGAGCGGATCGCCTCTCGCCTTGGTCACAAAGCTGCCGCTGCTGTTCGGATGGGCCGCAGGGGCCAGATGAGTGTTAAAAGGTTGATTCCGCTGAAAAACCCCGGTTGTATCTGAGCCTGCCCTTTCCTGACGATTT
>DAOTAI010000645.1:0-1884 GCA_035593865.1 Acidobacteriota bacterium | reverse complement strand
CCGGCTTTCGAATTGCTCGCCTTCTCACCACCGCTGCCTGGCCCAGAGCATCCGCCTGTCAGATAGAGCGTGACGATCAACACCGCGAATAAGTTCCTGAGTGTCTTCAACACAACCTCCTTGAAGCTCCTCGAGACTTGTCGCCAATCTTAAGCCGAGTTCGGCCCGTGCTGAAAGGGTTTTTAACTGGCCGCGTGTCATCCGTGGAATCCGCGGATGACACGCGGGATGCCCTCCGCCTTTGAACCAAGTACGCGGTATGATTAAAGATATGAAAAAATTCGCGATCGTCATAGCTCTCTTTGTCCCGCTCTGTTCGGCGGCGTTTGCGCAAACCGAGGTGGAGCTTTTCCTGGGCGTCTATAACCCGGGGACCGAATTGGATGAAGTGGATTTCGACAACGGGGTCGCGACCGGCATCCGAATAGGCCAATCCTTCCTTGGCATCCTGGGTACCGAATTCGGCTACACGGCTGCGCCGGGTTTGAGCACTTCTATAGGAGACTTTGATGAAAACATTCACCTGCTAAACGCGAACTTCCTGGTTCAACTTCCCGCTGCTGGATTCGTTCCCTTCGCGACCTTCGGCTTCGGCGGCATAGTGGGACAGCGCGATACCAGATTTCGCATCCGAAGCGCCTGGACGTGGAATGCCGGCGGGGGTTTGAAAATCCGCAACATCGCCGGTCCCATTGGCCTGCGGTTTGACGCTCGGTACTACAACATCCCCAACGGACTCGAACTTTTGGAGCCTCCCCCCGACCTCAATCGCCAGAATTTCAACCTTCTTGAGCTGAGCGGCGGCTTGTTGCTGACATTTTAGCCGGGTGGGGCGGGAGACGTCTACGAAGCCTCGGCCCGCCCTTAAGTCCAAGCAGAATTCAGTTTGAAGAGATTCCACTGGGCAAGCGGCTCGGTATAATACCCACGCGACTTGGTTAGTCGCCACAGAACAAGAGGGTTCTGTGAGTAATACATATCGAGGAATAAACATGGCTATACAAAGACCGTCTTCATTCTTGGAAAAGGAGATCCGGGAACAGCCCGAAGTGCTGGATCGGCTCCTGGAATCGCAAGCAGCCAAGATGCTCGAGCTGGCGGAATCACTTCAAGCCGAGAAATCGGATACGGCTGTGCGTCCTTATGGTTTTGACTATGTCCTTCTGGCTGCGCGGGGCAGTTCCGACAACGCGGCACGGTACGCGAAATATCTATTCGGGTATCACAACCGCCTGCCGGTTGCGCTCGCTGCCCCCTCTCTCTACACTTTGTACAAACAGCCACCCTGCCTGGGCAAGGCCCTGGTCATTGGCATCTCCCAATCAGGACAATCCCCCGACATTGTGGAAGTGGTTGCTGACGCTAAGCGTCAAGGGCAGGCGACGCTTGCCATCACTAACGATCCTGAATCGCCGCTGGCGAAGGCTTCAGATCACATGATCCATTTGAACACTGGGCCGGAAAAGTCGGTTGCGGCCACCAAGACCTATACGGCTTCACTTGGTGCGCTGGCCCTGCTTTCAGCTGCTCTCGAGCGCGATCGCGAGAGGCTGGCCGAGCTTCGCAGACTTCCCGTGGTCATGGAGCGGACATTCCCAAAGATATTTGCTGAGCTGCACCGTGTTGAACGTTACCGGTACATGTCGCATTGCGTCGTCATCGGCCGAGGCTTTAATCATTGCACGGCGTTTGAGATCGCTTTGAAAATCAAGGAACTCACTCGCACGATTACCGAACCATACTCGACGGCGGATTTCCACCATGGACCGATTGCGATGGTCGGCCCCGGGTTCCCGGTCATGCTGGTTGCCCCTCGTGGCGCTGTGATGGACGATACTCGCCAACTGGTCGACCGACTGAAAGGTTCGAAGGCAGAACTGCTGA
>DAOTAI010000644.1:0-1890 GCA_035593865.1 Acidobacteriota bacterium | reverse complement strand
CGAAAAATGGTCAATTTGCCCGCCGAGCGTTCGGGTTGTGAGAAATCCGGGCTAAAGATTTCCGAAGACAAAACTCAGTGATTCAAATGGTTAGGGGCATTTGATTGTGCGATCATACCTCCGGAGGCGACCTCGACGCGCGGACCAATCTCACGCAGGAAGCCTATCTGGCATGATAGTCATTGATTGGCTCCCTATACTGACGCAGATACCGGTCGACCTGCTATTCGGCAGGATCAAGCGAGTGAAGCAGTCGAATTGATTCGCGGACCACCATGTCGGCGGCCGAGGGGGCAAAGCGAGTGCTGCGCACTTCGTAGCCTCCCTCCACGAACAGGTGCCGCGGGACCAGGTAACCGGCGGCACCGTTGCAATGAGTGATCACAAAGGTGTGTCGGAATGGCGAACCGGCCTTGATGGCCAGCCCGATCTCGGTCAACACCTCGCCTCCCAGCCCAATAAAGCCTACGTCTCCGATTCTTGCCGCGGTGATGACGAAAGGCAGTGTTTGCGCAGGGGGTGCGGTTGAGTCAGGAGTCGCTTTAGCGGGGAGTTGCAGAACCTTCACGGCAGCTCGTATCCGGTTAACTCTCTGGGGCTCAATCGCCGCCCTGTAAGCGTGGACGACCTCCTGTCCCAAAAGGGTTCCCAGCAGAACAGGTTCAGGCGTCCATCCCGGCTCAGTGTTAAAGCCCGGCAGCACCCGGTACCAGGGATCGATGTTGCCAGAGGCACCCGCAAATGCAGCGGCAAATCCACCGGAATCCGAGATTCTCTCAATCACTTGCTCTGCCAGCCCCAGCACGTCCCCGCTGATCAAATAGTTCTGCGGCCCGAGAGACGTGGCGTGCGTGGCATAATCAAACAGTGTCGCCAACGCTTGCCCATCCGTCTTCAAAATTCTAAGTACGAGAACCTGCTTGTCGGTCGGCCCATAGGCGTTGCGTCCCAGCACGATTGAACTTTCTCCCTCAGGGCTGATGTGCAACTCTCGTCGGTTGGCGCCAATCGGAGAGGCGCCTTCCCCAACCGTTATGGACGCCGACTGAAGGTTCGCCAGCGCACTCTCTACCAAGACAGGCAGCCTCTGCCTGAGTTGTTGCGTGTACTTCACGTTGTTCGCATGCCCCTTCTCGGGGTCAAGGGTCAGGCTCGGTCCCGCATGCGTATGGATGGCAGAAAGAAACAACTCGGCCGGGCGCAACCCGGTCTTCGCAAGAATAGCTTCTCGAAGCGGCTCCGCCGTCCCTGCGTAGAAGCCGAGAAGATCCGTGGTGACGAAAGCCAAGCGTGTTTTGTCTAGTTCGAAGACAATGGCACGGGCCGACAGAGGATCATGAACCCCCGTCGAAAGGCCTTTTCGGCCGGCATAGCCCGCCATTTGAATGGGATGTTCCGGCGTAATATCTGTCTTTGCCACGCCGACCTTCAGAGACGTGAAATCGACACCCAGCAGCGGGACTACGCTTAACACAACAGTCAGAACAAGGAGAAACAGCCACGGTTTTCGCATATCAGCTCCTGTAGTAAAGCGCGCAGTTCATCGCGCGAAAAAGGCCTCTCACCACCTGATAGCCTTGTTTACGGCCCAGGCTACGCACCCCCAAATCTCGCGAAAGCTTCAGACCTGGTGTGAAGTCCTCGATTGATTCGGTCAGGTCAGCGCGGGTGTCTGTTCCCCGGTTGCAGTCTGGCTGTCCCGTTCCGGTAGTCTATCGTCAGGCAAACATCTCGCAAAAAGTCGCACCCGATCAGACCGCCGATTTCGACTCCGAGCGCATGACTCACCTTGCCGAGATCTACAGCAAGCAGACTCGCACGGCGCTCAAGCCCTCCGAACTCGATAAGCAGCTCTTCGGTCTTCAAGGCTTCCTCCACTTGGCCCGAAAG
>DAOTAI010000124.1:0-11880 GCA_035593865.1 Acidobacteriota bacterium | reverse complement strand
GAAGCTCGCTTTCGCACGCCTGCTCGAGGACATCCAGCGACCGGTTTTCCGGGCGACAGGAATTTCACCTCTGGCCGCGATCGGGGAGGGTTGCCAATTCGGGCCTGAAGTCTCGATCTACCCGTTTGCTTTCCTGGGCGATCGCGTCGTCGTGGGAAATCGAGTGACCGTGTCGTCGGGTGTTCATATTGGCGAAGGTTGCGTGCTTGGCGATGACGTCGTCCTGCATCCCAATGTCGTTCTGTACCCGGGGGTGAAGCTGGGCAACCGGGTTATCGTCCACAGCGGTAGTGTAATCGGCGCCGATGGTTTTGGGTATGTCTTCGACGGCGAGAGACATGTCAAAATTCCCCAGACCGGAACGGTTGTGATCGAAGACGATGTCGAGATAGGGGCCAACAGCTGTGTGGATCGAGCGACTTTTGGTGCAACGGTGATCGAAAAGGGTGTGAAGCTCGACAATCACGTACACATTGCTCACAACTGTCGGGTGGGAAGCAACACCATAATGGTTGCCCAGGTGGGTATTTCCGGGAGCGTGAAGATCGGCCGTAATTGTATATTTGCCGGTCATTCGGGGGTTGTGGATCATGTGACTATCGGCGATGATGTTAGGGTCATGATGAAGGCCGGGGTGTCTAAGGACGTTCCGGCGAAAAGCAGCGTCTCAGGGCAGCCCGCCATGGACCATCGTGAAGCCATGCGCATTGAGGCCGTTACCCGCCGCTTGCCCGAGATCTACAAGGAATGGAAACGGTTAAAGAAAAACACAAGGAAGGAGAATGAACCAACTGGCGAGTGACGATCGGTCATTTTGTCAGGCGGTAGTGCGCTTATCCTTCTAAGCGAAAGGGGACGATATTGATGGAGACCAAGCCGACGATTTTCGACATTCAGGAAGTGCTCAAGTACCTGCCGCACAGGTATCCGTTTCTTCTGGTCGATCGGATACTTGAGTTCGAAGCCGACCAGCGGATCGTTGGACTCAAGAATGTCACCATCAACGAACCGTTTTTCCCCGGTCATTTTCCCGGAGCCCCTATCATGCCGGGGGTCCTGATCCTCGAGGCAATGGCCCAAGTCGGAGGTTTCCTGGTTTTTAAGGCCACCGAGGATCGACAGAATAAGCTTGTCTTTTTCGCCGGCGTCGAGAACGCCCGGTTTCGACGTCCTGTGCGGCCCGGAGATCAGCTCCACCTGGAGATGACAGTGTTGAAGATCAAATCCCGACTCGGGAAGCTCCACGGCAGGGCCTGCGTCGACGGCCAGGTGGTCGCAGAAGCGCAAATCATGTTCTCGATGGTCAGTCGTGAGGACTATGGCGCAGAGCCGGGTGCGACTGCAAATGAGTAGTAGCGTGTCCATTCACCCAACAGCCATCGTAGCCCCGGACGCGGTGCTGGGCGACGGCGTCTCGATCGGTCCGTACTCGATCATCGGAGAGTGTGTGGTCATTGGCGAAGGGACGTCTGTCGGCCCGCACACAATTATCGAAAGGAACACCCGCATCGGCCGGGGTAATCGAATCGCCGGGCAGGCTTCCATCGGTTCGTGGCCCCAGGACCTGAAATTCAAAGGTGAGGTAACCTGGCTCGAAATCGGTGACAACAACGTTATCCGCGAATTCGTAACGCTCAACCGCGGAACGGCGGGCGGCCGAGGCCGCACCACCATTGGAAACAACAATCTTCTGATGACCGGCGTTCATGTCGCCCATGACTGCCTGATCGGTGATCATGTCATTATGGCCAACGCCGCAACCCTTGCCGGTCACGTCGATATCGCTGATTACTCGACGGTTGGCGCCTTTACCGGAGTGCATCAGTTCTGCAGAATTGGTCCCCACGCTTTCATCGGCGGTTATTCCGTGATTACCCGTGACGCCCTTCCGTTTGTGAAGACCGTTGGAGATCGGAACGAAGCCAAGACATACGACATCAACACCATCGGGCTGGAACGGCGGGGATTCAGTCGCGAGAGGATCGATGCCTTGAAAAAAGCCTACCGAATTCTTTTCCGAAAAGGCTTAAAGGTCAAAGATGCTGTCGAACAGATCCGCGCTAAGGGGCTTGAAACTGAGGATGTCAGCATTCTGATCCAGTTTATCGAAAGTTCGGAAAGAGGGTTTATTCGATAAGGTAGAGCCAATTGCAAAATTTGGGGTCTTCTCTTCAAGGCCGTTGGCCTTAAAAACCGAATCTTGCAATGGGCTCGATACGATCGACCGACTGTGGATGACCACGAGAGGCAGGAAGACCGAATGTCACTCCAGATCAACCGGCTCGGGCTGATAGCAGGAAACGGCCGATTTCCGTTTCTTGTGCTGGAGGAGGCCGTCCGTCGCTCCATTCCCGTCACCGTCGTGGCTATCAAGGAGGAGACATCTCCGGATATCGAGAAGGTTTTCACACCTGAAAAGGGAGTGGCTGTTCACTGGGTAGGGGTCGGTCATCTGGGCAAGCTGCTTCGGATTTTCAAAAAATCCGGAGTCGACAAGGCGATCATGGCCGGCCAGGTCAAACACAATCGGATATTCTCGCGCGAGGAGTCTTTTTCTGTTTCCCGAGTGGCAGCCACTATTCCCGACCTCACGATGCTCCGTCTACTGATGTCTTTACCGCGCAAGAACACCGAGGCTTTGATCGGCGGGGTTGCCGATATCCTTGCTCGAAATGGGATTGAACTGCTCGATTCCACCTGCCTGCTGCAGCATCTTCTTGCCCCCTCCGGCCTGCTGACGAGCAGGAAACCAACCGAAGATGAGTGGCGGAACATACGCTATGGCAGGGAGGTTGCGCGGGAAATCGCTCGCCTGGATATCGGCCAGACCATCGTGATAAAAGACCAGGCGGTGGTGGCGGTGGAAGCAATGGAGGGGACGGACGAGACGATACGCCGAGCTGCCTGCCTGGCCGGTTATCGGCCTCTTACCGTGATCAAAGTCAGCCGTCCGAAACAGGATATGCGCATTGACGTCCCGGTTCTCGGCAAGCAAAGCCTTGAGGTTTTCCGTGCCTGCCATGTGTCCGCCCTGGCTTTGGATGCCGGAAAAACTCTCATACTCGATCGACAGGAATTCATGGCCGAAGCCGATCGAATGAAGATGACGATCGTTGCGGAATGACAGTGAAACCAACTCTGAAAGTCGCCGTCGTGGGCGTAGGTGCGCTGGGCAGCCATCATGCCCGGATATATCAACAGCTTCCGAATCTGGAACTGGTTGGGGTAGTCGATATTCTCCCTGACAGGGCCCAGGAGGTCGCGGCCAGGTATGGCTGCGCGGCATATACCGATTTTCGGTGCATAATCGGCAAGGTCGATGCTATCAGCCTGGCAGTACCAACCGAGCGACACGCGGATATAGGCGTCGAGTGCCTGGGCGCCGGTATCCATGTGCTCGTGGAGAAGCCCATCGCTTCCAGCCTGGCCGGGGCGCAAGAGCTCGTGGCCGCTGCCGCCCGGAACGGACGGATTTTGCAAGTGGGTCAGTCCGAGCGCTTTAATCCTGCCCTGCAGGCGGTGATCCCTTTCCTGAAACGGCCGCTTTTCTTTGAGGCGCATCGGTTGGGAGTCTTCGTGCCGCGAAGCCTGGACATCGATGTGGTTCTCGACCTGATGATCCATGACCTGGACCTGGTGCTGCGCCTTAGCGGGAGCCGGGTGCGTGAGATACGTGCCGTCGGTATTCCCGTTTTGACGCCCCGGATCGACATTGCAAACGCCCGGCTTGAGTTGGAAAACGGTTGCGTCGCCAACGTGACCGCCAGCCGTGTGTCGCGCGAGAAGGTCCGTAAGTTCCGCTTCTTTCAGCCCCATGATTACGTTTCGCTGGATTTTTTTCAGCAGGAAGTGGAAATGTACAGCCTGATCGACGGGCCGTCCGGCAAGAGGGTCGAGGAGCGTACCCTGACGATCACCAAGGGGGAGCCGCTTAAACTGGAAATCGAGGCATTCTTGCGCCAGGTGCGAGGCGAGAGCCTGCCGGGAGATGATTTTTCGATCTGCACCGGAGAACAGGGAAAGGAGGCTCTCGAGCTCGCGCTAAAAATACTCGAGGCTGCCGACCGCGGGTAAGTCGTGGTCATACAACCAGCGCAATTGCGACATGGTAAGGAAGGCAAAGCTCGTTTCCTGGATTATGGTCGCCGGGCTTCTTTTTCCGCTTCTTGCTTCCTGCGGCGGAAAGAAGCGGCCTCCACCCATGCCGCCCAGGAGAGAGCCGCCGGCTCGCTCGGCAGACAAGCCCGTCCCCAAGAAAACCCCTCAACCCCTGGCTGGTCCCCCCGCCTCGGGTCCTCTCATTCGGCTTTTGCTTAAAGAGAAGTTTGCGAATGCAACTATCGAGGGGTCGACCCTTGCCCCGCTGGTCGTAGCACAGGCGAGAGACGGCAAAATCATACTGCGCACAGGCGCCGACAAATCAAGCAAACTCCTGGGGACGGGAACCGGATTTCGACTCACACCGGCCAATCAGTCGCGCTTGCTGGTGTTCGACGGCTCAGCCTATCGAGGGAGCATAGAGGTGTTCGTCAATCCTCTGGGCGTTCCAGTCGCAGTCAATGAAGTCGATCTTGAAGAGTACCTGCGCGGGACTGTGCCAAACGAGCTTCCCCCTTCGCGTTTCCCACAGATCGAGGCATTGAAGGCTCAGACTGTGGCGGCTCGGACCTTCGCTGTCCATCACCTTGGATTGAACGTGAAACGAGGATTTGACATCTACTCGGACACCCGATCGCAGGTCTACAGCGGCGTTAAGGTCGAACACCCCTTATCGGACCGGGCCATTGCCGAAACCCGGGGAGTCACAGCGACTCATGAAGGGAAGCCGATTCTCGCGGTCTACTCGTCGACCTGCGGAGGAAAAACTGAATCGTACGCAGCGACATTTGGGCGGGAACTTCCCTATTTGAAAGGTGGAGTGAAATGCTCCGATGACAACAGCCCCTTCCATTCCTGGGAGGTGAAGTGTGCCGGCGCCAAGGTGGAATCGGAACTGAACCGAAGCCGTCAATTCGGACGTCTTCGAAAGATCGAGGCACTGAAAAGAGGCGTATCGGGCCGTATTGTCGAGATGAAGATGATCGGAACCAAAGGGGAGGCTATTCTCAAAGGCAATGACGTGCGCTGGATTTTGGGAATTCGGAGCAGCCTGATCGAGGATCTCCGAACCGAAAAGGACCGGCAGGGAAACATCAGCCAGATCACAGTGAAAGGAAAAGGATGGGGGCATGGAGTCGGCTTGTGCCAGTTCGGAGCGGTAAATCTTGCCGACAGGGGGTTCGGATACGAGCGAATCCTAAAATACTACTATCACGACATTGATTTGAAACGTGCCACTGATCTGAAAGGGAAGTGATGAGTCATCAGTCGCGGCCAAGGCTTATTGCCTTGGTCGGCCCAACGGGGAGCGGCAAAAGCGCGCTGGCGGTTGAAATTGCACAGACGTTTGGCTGTGAGATAGTGAACTGCGACTCCATGCAGGTGTATCGGCGCTTGAACATTGGAACCGCCAAGCCGACCGATCGGCAGCGCGCTTTGGTTCCTCATCATCTTTACGATCTTATCGAACCCGATGAGGTATACAGCGCGGGCCGGTACATGCAGGAGGCAAGGGAGGTCTGTAAGCAGATAGCCGCCCGAGGCAAGACACCACTTGTGGTCGGTGGAACCGGGCTGTATCTGCGAGCGCTCCTGGAAGGAGTGTTTGAGGGGCCAGGGCGAACCGAGCAGATCCGGCGCCGTCTGGGCATCATAGCCGACAAAAGAGGAAGTGAGTACCTGCACCGGCTCCTGAGGCGGCGGGACCCGGAGGCAGCCGCTCGAATAAGTTCGGCTGACCGGATTCGGCTGGTCCGGGCGTTGGAAGTCTATTTTGCGACAGGTTCGCCGATCAGCCGGTTGCAGCCTTCTCGGCAACCGCTCGACGAGTTCTCCATCGTCAAGTTCGGCCTCTGTTTAACCCGGTCGGAACTGTATGCTAGAATCAACCGCCGCGTCGAGGAGATGTTCCAGAACGGGCTGGTAGACGAAGTGGCCGGCCTGATCCATCAGGGTTACTCTCCGGATCTGAAAGCTTTTGAAGCTCTTGGCTATCGGGTTGTGGTGCAGATGCTGAAGGGGGAGGTCGCGCTCCAGGAAGCCGTAGAGTTGACCCAGCGCGACACCCGCCGGTATGCCAAGCGACAAATGACCTGGTTTCGGAAAGAGAAGGATTTGCACTGGATTCCGTATGCAGGCGAGGACCCGCGGGCTTTTGAGGAAGTGACACGCCTGTTGTCCATGAAGCCCCAGAATTAGGGCGACCGCGAGCTGGGGGTTGCCAGACAACGGATGAAAACCATTTACCACCCGTGAGAACGATATGGACTACGAAGCTGTTATCGGTCTAGAGGTTCATGCGCAGTTGCTGACCAGGAGCAAGATTTTCTGTGGTTGCAGCACGAGTTTTGGATCGCCGCCAAACACCAATACTTGTCCGGTCTGCCTAGGCCTGCCGGGCGCTCTGCCGGTGCTGAACCGGGAAGCCGTGGCCATGGCGATTAAAGCCGGGCTTGCCCTGGGTTGCAAAATCAACTCGAAGTCGGTGTTTGCCCGCAAGAACTACTTCTATCCGGATCTTCCCAAGGGGTACCAGATTTCACAGTTCGAGCTGCCGTTGGCGTATGACGGTCGCGTTACCTTGATGTCCGGGGAAAGGCAAAAGTCCGGGCATATTGCCAATTATCGAGCCAAGACGTTCGGAATCATACGGGTCCATCTGGAAGAAGACGCGGGGAAGTCGGTTCATGTCCCCGATGATGATACTTACGTGGACCTGAATCGGACAGGCGTTCCGCTGATCGAGATTGTTTCCGCCCCTGATTTCCGAACTTCGCAGGAAGCGTATGACTACATGACGTTCTTGCGGAGGACGCTGCTTTACCTTGGCGTCTGCGACGGGAATATGGAAGAGGGGAGCCTGCGTTGCGACGCGAATGTTTCCGTAAGGCCGGTCGGTTCGGAGCGGCTGGGAACCAAAGTGGAGGTGAAAAACCTAAACTCCTTCCGGTTCCTGCAGAAGGCCTTGGACTACGAGATCGAGAGGCAGATTCGTACCCTGCGCGAAGGAAGAACGATCGTGCAGGAAACCCGGTTGTGGAACGACGATGCCGGCCGAACCTTTGCGATGAGGACCAAGGAAGAGGCGCATGACTATCGTTACTTCCCCGATCCGGACCTGTTGCCCCTGGTGGTTGACGAGGCTTGGCTCGAGCAGTTAAAGGGCGAGATTCCGGAATTGCCAGAAGCCAAGCGTGAACGGTTCACAGCCGAGTACGGCCTGAGCATCGAGGATGCCTTGCAGGTGACTCAGACCCGAGCTTTTGCCGACTATTACGAGGCGGCGGTGCGTGCTTCCGGTCAGCCGCGCCAGGTTTTCAACTGGATGGTCGGCGAACTCACCCGTTATCTGAAGCAGGACGGGCGCCAGATCGAAGCGAGTCCTGTCTCCCCGCTGCAACTTGCTTCCCTGATCAAGCTGATCAAGTCCGGCTCAATCACCGGACGGATCGGTAAAGAGATTTTCGAAAAGATGTACGCGACGGGAAAGGATCCCGAGGAAATCACTGCTGAGATCGGGCTCAAGCAGATC
This sequence comes from Acidobacteriota bacterium, assembly GCA_035593865.1. Classification (GTDB taxonomy): domain Bacteria; phylum Acidobacteriota; class UBA6911; order RPQK01; family RPQK01; genus RPQK01. The sequence goes on along the minus strand of DAOTAI010000124.1, from coordinate 4,250 downwards.
AGCGATCAGGATCAGCTGGAAGCAATTGTGGATAAAATCCTGGCAGCAAATCCCGGCCAGGTCCAGGCTTTTCGTGCGGGGAAAGAGGGCCTGCTTGGCTTTTTCGTAGGGCAGGTGATGCGTGAGACGCGTGGGCAGGCGAATCCAAAGATTGTCAACGACTTGCTTCGCGCCAAGCTGCAGTGAGGAACGTCGGGAGACGTTGATTCCGAACGCCAGGACAAGCTAATGTCAAATATCTCTATTCCGTCCGGCTTTCAAATTATTGCTCACGGGAAAACCTTCCTGCGCGTACTGCAACTTCTGGATCGACTTCCGCGAGGTTTGGTGCTGGACATACCGGCGGGAGAAGGAGCCCTCTCAGTGGCCGCCAGGAATATGGGATTTGATGTCATGGCCGGCGAGATCGATCCTCAATTCTTCAAGGCCAAGGGAATTGAATGTCGTTTTATGGACATGAACAAGCCCTTGCCGCTGGAGGATGGCTGTCTCGATTATGTGGTTTGCCTGGAAGGGATCGAGCACCTGGAGAATGCTTTTCAGTTTATCTGGGAGTGTCATCGGGTTCTGCGACCGGGCGGGCATTTGATCCTTTCGACCCCCAACATCCTGAATATGGCTTCGCGGCTGAAGTACTTTTTTTCGGGTTTCTATTCTCTTTGCCCAAGACCGATCAACGAGTTCAGTCACTTGCCGGTTTTTGACCACATCAATCCCGTGACCTTCTACCAGGTGAGGTACATGCTGCACAGCTCGGGTTTCCAGATCCGCCAGGTGACGACCGACCTGTGGAGGCGGTCATCGGCCGGATTTCTCGTCTTTTATCCCATTTTGCGGCTTTACTCTATCCGTACCATGCGCAAGGAGACCGACCACCAGCAGCGGAAGGCGAATCGGGAGATACGCCGGCAGATCAACAGCCTGGACCTCCTTCTTGGTCGCACACTGATCGTGGATGCGGAAAAGAGCGGAAATCGGAGAATGAAAGTCGTGCAGGCCTCGCAAGTGTAGCGGATCAGCATGATCAGCATAATCCGCGTAATCCGCGTGATCCGTCTGATCCGCGGGTTACGTCGCTGAAGAACGCTTTTTGCAGAGTGTGGCCGGACTCTCCAGCGATTTTCCAAGCCGAATCATTTAGAGTCCGACCACTTATTCCTCGCGATACTCCAGAATGTCTCCCGGCTGACATTGCAGGGTCCTACAGATGGCTTCCAGCGTCGACAGGCGGATTGCCTTTGCCTTACCGTTTTTCAGGATCGAGATGTTGGCGATGGTAATGCCGACCTTTTCGGCGAGTTCCGTGACGCTCATCTTGCGCTTGGCCAGCATTACGTCAAGGTTGATGATAATGGGCATGCCGGTTGGGTTATACAGTCAGGTCGTTTTCCGATTTTAGTTCGACGGCGCGTTGCAAGGTCTTTTCAAAGACCGCTGCAGCCGTGGCCACGACGCCCGAGACAAAGGTCAGGACAAGACCCATCATGACTGCGCCGGCACTGTCCTCCTTGCCTCTTACGACGATAATCATGTAAGCCAGTGCTCCTACCAGGAACGCCACTAGCGCCATGGCGCAGTGCTTGATCCTTCGCAATGCTTTGACAGAGCTATCCGAAAAAACCTCCCCCCTGCCTACCAGGCCCAAGAACTTGAAGGCCTGGTACAGCGCAATGAAAAAGGCCACGGAGGCAGTGTAAATGTATGCCAGGAACGGGTCTTTGAAATAAATCTCAAAGAGGGTAGCGTTGACATTCCTGCCTTCGAAATGAGGTTCCAAAAGGAGAAGGACCAGAGCGATGAGACCAAGCAGCACGATGACCGCTTGGAGGAAGATAACGGAGCCTTTCGTCATGACTCCAGTTTGCGCTGGCCTTTATCGTTTGTCAATAAATATTGCTTGTAATTCGATATGATTTCTGTTCTAAGTAACCAGAAGCCAGAAGCCAGAAGCCAGAAGCCAGAAGCCAGAAGCCAGGAGTCAGGAGCCAGAAGTCAGGAGCCAGAAGTCAGGAGCCAGAAGTTCAGGAGCCAGAATGGCTAGCGGTGGAGGCCGACATCGCCGGGAGATGAGCTGGAGCCTGCATGCGAGACAGCAAGCACCATAAACTTAGCGCTTACGTCTTCGTGCGAAAACCCCTTCAGGCTGCTGTAGGCCGGTCGTGCTATCAAATTACTCCGCCATTCTGGCTTCGAGCTCCTGGCTCCTGTCTTCCAGCTCCTGACTTCTGGCTCCTGTCTTCTAGCTCCTGACTTCTGGCTTCTGGCTTCTTGCTTCTTGCTTCTAACTCTTGGCTTCTTGCTTCTGGCTCCTGGCTCCTGGCTTCTTGCTTGCCAGCGCCCTACCCGGCCGGCGTGAAGCGTTGGCGTTGCAAGCTGATCACCGCCACCAGCATCAATAGGAAGAACAAGGCGATCATTCCCCACTCGGACAAGGTCGGGATTGGGACCTCCTGACGCAAGGGCGGGCCGGCGTATTGGGCGCGGCCCCCGGCCGTGGTGACGGTTACCCGAAGTGGATGCCCGAGCGGCACGCCGCTCGGGAAGATGACGACCAGCGTATTATCGTCGATCACCGTAACCTGGGAAGCTTCCACGCCGTTGAAGCACACGCGAACATTGCCGGCGGAAAAGCCGCTGCCGGTTATGGTCACTTCTTGACCGACGTTGAGTACCTGGGGTGTGACGCTGGTGATCGTCGGAACGACAGCCATGATGGCCAGGATGCCCATGAAGCGGTCTGTCAGCGTTCCGCAGATAGTGTCGGAAGTGGCCGAGGTGGTGATGTCTTCCCAGGAGAAGCCTAACCCTCCCTCATACTGGAGCTCGTAAAGGCGGGCGACTCCGACCGAGTAGGGGATACAAACGCTGCCAAGGCTTCCGTCCGGACAACTCTCTGCGATGCGTGCCGTAGTGGCGAGCAGGTAAAACGACACCGGAGGACCGTAACCTTCAGGCTGACCAGGTACCGGAACAGTAAAAATGTTCGGGAAAGTAGTCGCCAAGGTGTGACCTGCCTCGACCACTTCACAGAAAGCCACCTGGATGCCGTTCGGCAAGGACACCTGGACGTCGCTCCCAGCCGGCGTGTTGGGTAGGCGTTTCGTCAGCTTCAGCAGTTCCCATCCGCCTTGGGGCTTTTGGTCGCTCGGATCGGTCAGCAGATTCATGGGGTTTGCTGTTCCGATGTACAAGGCGTCGGCGTCGGCGATCATGTTGCGAATTCCATAGTTGGAAGAGTTGCCGACTCCGCCGATACTCTCGGGGAATGCTGGCGAGCTGGATGACGGGAAGTAGTAAAGGTCGGCACCCAGGATGCTGGGGTAACCCGGCAGCACGGATACTGAGAAAGGATTCTCGACGCCTAACATTTGTGCGAAGAGGTTCATCCCTTCGGCTGCCAGGTAGCTCCAATCCATGGTTCCCACCCAGAGCTGGCCGTCAAAGACCGCCATGCTCCAGGTGTAGTTGTTGAAGATATTACCGAAACCCGAAGGCCCATGGATCGGGCTCATCCCCGCCAGATTGTCAGCCATACCCCAGAATCCGGGGTTTGAGCCATCAGGTGGAGTATAGACAGGGAGGTTAGACATACCGTATACCAGTTCGAAGGACGGCTCCGGGTTATGGAAGTTGAAGCCCCGAAAAATCGAAATCGAGCGGTGTGTTCCCATTAGCAATTCCCCGATATCGGGCGGCGTCCCGTATTCTGCCACCCACCGCAGGGCGGCCAGGAAGGGGACATGCATCGTCCCAAAGTACAGGTAACCGTCGTAGGATGCCATCGCGCCGCCGCCGTAGGTGCTGGCGACCAGCCCGTCAGGCTCGTAATCTTCCTTCACCTCCCAGATCTTGGTCCATAGACCGTTGCTCTGGGGCAGGCCTCCCTCGTCCGGAATAGGGGGGCTCATATAAAGACTCATGGTTTCGAGACCGCCGGTGGGCCAGGTGCTGGCGAAGAGCCTGCCTTCATGAACGACCAGTTCCGCTGCCTCGCTGTTCATGGTTCCGACAACGACAAAGTCAAATGGCGTGGACTCATTGCCTTGCCAACGGAGGACTGCGCCGGTCCCACCGGTGACTCCGACACCAAGGTACAGGTGCCCCTGGGCCACCTCAAACCTGCGGATGTTGTTGTAGCCGGCCAGGTTCGTTGATCCAAGAAAAGCGCCATCCGAGGCTCTGAAGGCGAAAAGATCGAGGCCTCCGGTCAAACTGGGGCCTCCCAGCAGGACCACCCCGCCATGTGTCCC
>DAOTAI010000123.1:0-11920 GCA_035593865.1 Acidobacteriota bacterium | reverse complement strand
GTTCGTACAAATTTCTCCTTCGCCATAAGTTCTCCTCGTCCTGTTGCCTCTATTGTCTGAAGAACCGACCTCTAAATTGCAGAGCCCACGATCAGGATTGAACTGATGACCCCTTCCTTACCAAGGAAGTGCTCTACCACTGAGCTACGTGGGCATTGAAACCTAATTGCGAGCCCGATCAGAACGTCTGGAGCCTTCAGTCGGCCAAAACTGGAGCGGGAGACGGGACTCGAACCCGCGACCAATAGCTTGGAAGGCTATGACTCTACCAACTGAGTTACTCCCGCTCGCAATAAAAAGTAAAACCTACATTATCACGAAGAATTGCGACCGACGCAAGCCCTCAAATCGCAACCGAATTCAGGTATGGAGGGGGCAGGATTCGAACCTGCGTAGACCCGAAGGTCGACGGGTTTACAGCCCGTTGCCATTGTCCGCTCGACCACCCCTCCACATTGGTTTCACCGCCCCGGCTAAACCATACAGACACGTCCTCTATGCTCTACACGAGCCGGAAAACGCGAAGTATAACATTTTGCTGTTAGCAAAACCAAATCTAAAAATCGACAAACCTAAAAATCGAACAAAGGGTTATTTTGCCACCCAACCGGGTCACGTAGCGACGCCGTAATCTATCGGCACTGATCGTTTCCGATATTTCGCGTGCGATTCTCCTCCTTTGTGCCTTAGAATGGCCGGGGAATAGTCTGGTCTATGGTCGATCAGGGGGGAGAAACCGGATGGATGAACGCGGCGGTTCAGGTCATTGTGTCAAGAGCGCTGCCCAGCGGCGGTTTCCCTCTTCAGCCATCTGGACAGTTTGATCCTGCCTCGACCGCCTGGGCGGCTATTGCCCTAAGCCTCGTCCAACAGGCGACGGATTTACGCTCACAGGCGTGCCGCACGCTTGCACAATCCCAGCTCTCCGATGGCCGTGTCAGCGTCTCGGCGGCACACCCCGAGACGTACTGGCCCACTTCGGTTGCCGTCATGGCATTCAATTTAACGACCGGATTTGAGGGCGCCGCTCGGGCCGGTTCGCGATTCCTCCTTCAGAACAGCGGGCTGTGCTGGGACAAAGGCGAGGATAAGACCTACGGGCATGATACCTCGCTTCCGGGCTGGCCCTGGGTAGCGGGCACTCACTCCTGGGTGGAGCCTACCGCTCTGGCTGTGCTCGCATTGACCAGCTCCGGCCTCCAGACACATCCTCGAGTTAAACAAGCCGTTTCCGTGATCCTCGATCGTCAAATCCCAACTGGAGGATGGAACTACGGCAACACGACTGTGTTTGGAAATATGCTGCCAGCAACACCCGAGAACACGGGGCTTGCCCTGGCAGCCCTGAGCGGTCTCGTGGCGCCGGCACAGGTCGCAAAAAGCATAGACTTCCTGCGAAGCGAGTTGCAGGGCATCAGGACACCTTTCACTCTTTCCTGGGGAATCATTGGCCTTGCCGCATGGGACGTGCGACCGACCGAGGCCGACAGTTGGCTGGGAGCGAGCTTTCGTTTGCAGGACCGTTACGGTTCGTACGACACCTGCCTGCTTGCTCAGCTGATTGTCGCATCTTTGGCGCGAAAGGGTATGGCTAAACTGCTGATGGAGAGCGCGGCATGAGCCGGAAAAAATGGTCTCGACGGGAGATAACAAGGGCAGGGCTGGCCGCAATCGCTGCCGGCGGGGCCGGATATCTCCTGTACCGCTCCTATGGCGATCCGGCCTCGGTTTTCATCGGTCGAGCAACTGACTACCGAGCTGATCTACGAACCCTTATCGAGACTGGCTTAAAGGAACTCGGCATCGGGGCAATGGAAATTCGGGGGCGAACCGTACTCCTCAAACCGAACCTTGTCGAGCCGCATGAAGGTAGGGCGCATATCAACACCAACCCGGCCGTCATCCGGGCGACGGCGGAAGCTTTTCTTTCAATGGGAGCCGCGAAGGTCATCGTGGCGGAAGGCGCCGGCCACCAGCGAGATACTCTCCTGGTGCTGGAGCGTTCAGGTCTCGGCGAAGTCCTTCATGAAGATCGAATCCCGTTCATCGATCTTAACTCGGCCCCGCTTGTTGAGATACCGAACAAGGGCTGGTTCGCGCGCCTTTCGCGGCTGACGGTCGCTTCCGTCCTTCTCGAAGCGGACTTCATTGTGTCGATGGCCAAAATGAAAACCCACCACTGGGCGGGTGTGACGCTTTCAATGAAGAACATGTTCGGAATTATGCCCGGCTGCGTGTACGGCTGGCCTAAGAACGTGTTGCATTGGGCCGGCATCGTAGAGTCGATACTGGACATTAACGCTTCCTTCAAAGCAGATTTGGCGATAGTTGACGGAGTAGTTGGTATGGAGGGCGACGGCCCAATTCTGGGAACGCCCATCCAATCTGGCGTAATCGTCATGGGGCGAGAGCTCGCCGCGGTTGACGCGACCTGTTGCCGTGTGATGGGAATCGACCCATTCAAAATAGAGTACCTTGCTCGAGCTCACAATCGGCAAGGAACTATCAGCGAATCCCGCATCGAGCAACGTGGTGAGCAGATACAATCGGTCTCGTGTCCCTTCAGGCTGATTGAAACGATCCCGGCTCACGCGCGGATAAGGGAGTCTTAGACCTCCTTTGGCAGACTTTAGTTTCAGCATTTTCCTGGAGCGGACGTCGATGCTTAATGCGACCGATTAAAACTCGCCTGAAAGGCGGAATTACTAACAGATCATGCACAGATGGTCGGGTACCTCATCGTGTTCATGAAAACAACTACGAAGGCATTTCTCCACCGGAAGCTCAATTCGCTGCGATCATGGCGACGCGGGGATCGCTTGTGCGTGGGCTTGATTGTCGCCGCGAATCTGCTCTTTTTCGGCGACATTCTGTTTACCGATAACACGTTATTTTATCGTGACATAGGCGGGTTCCACCACCCGTTTAAGAGGCTGGTGACAGAGGCTTATGCCAAGGGTGAGTGGCCCTTATGGAACCCTTACATCCAGTTCGGACAGCCCCTTCTGGCAAATCCGAACACAATGGCTCTATATCCAACCCAGATCCTGTTTCATATCCTCCCTTTCCCCACCGCGTTTGATCTCCACCTTGTGCTGAATTGTCTGGGTGCAGGCCTGGGTGCTTTCTTCCTGGCACGGAGTCTCGGATTCTCAGCTTCAGGTGCCCTGGTCGCCGGACTCGCATATAACTTCAACGGAGTCGTGATCTCTCTGATCAATTTGCCGCTTTTGGCCGCCACAGCCGCCTTGCTCCCATGGCTGGCTCTGTTTCTGAGAAGAATGATCTATGATCCGAGCTCGGGGAACGTAGCGTGCACTTCGGCACTGGCCGCACTTGCCCTTTTGGTGCTCGAGCCTCTCACGGGCCTCGCCGCGCTTCTCTTTCTAGTGCCTTTCAGCATTCACTGCTGGTTGAACAGACCTCCCGGCTCGAGACTCCGCTTGACCGCCGCCGCGGTTTTGATTGCGGCGTTATCGTCCGTTGGCCTGGCGGCGGCACAGCTGCTCCCGACGATTGAAATGCTTCTTGGTTCAGAACGTCGCACCGGCCTAAACTTTACCGACGCCTCGTACTGGTCGGTACATCCCTTCACCCTGACTCAAATGCTCTTCCCTGCTGTCTGGAGGGACTCGTTCCAACTGAGCAGCCTGTCCGGACACTGGTCTAACGTCTTCTTTGAAGGCCGTGAAGCTTATATCCTATCTTGTTACCCGGGTCTCGGCTGCCTGGTTTTTGTAGTGCTGGGACTGTTTTTCTCATCCCGACGAAATCTCAAGTGGTTACTGACCGGAATCGGCTTGTCTGCCCTGCTCCTGGCTTTGGGAAAGTACACTCCTGTCTACTCTTTCCTGTATGACTACTTCCCTTTGTTTCGCTTGGGACGATATCCTTCGAAGTTTTTGTTGACATTAGGATTGTGCTTTGCCCTGCTCGCGGGACTGGGAATCGAGGAACTGCCTAGGTTGCGGTCAAGCGTCGCGGGCAGTCGGGGGAAGACGCGGCTGGTTGGATTCCTCCTTCTGTTCGTAGTGTTGCTGACCATCGCGGGACTGATAGCGGTGACGTGGACCTGGAATCAGGCAGGTGCCGTCGTGGCCAACGACACCGTACGATTTACCTTCAACGGCGCCCCGGTTCAGGTCAGCTTATCGGCTATCCGAGACGCGGCCGCATATCTATACCTTATCGTTCCTGCCGGCATCACCCTCGTCCTGATCGCCTGTTTCGCCAGTCGTCCCCATCCGTCCTGGATTGCCGGGATGGCCGCCGCGCTCCTCTTCTTTGATCTGGGCGATAACCATTCGATTAATCCGGTTGTGCATGTCGACGCTTATCGTCAACCGCCGGTTACAGAATGGCTCCTCAAGAAGTGTGACGCCGAAGAGCTTTTCCGGATACACCATCTTAAGTCGAAGGAAACCCGCTATGTCATTCAGGGAAAAAGCGATTCCCTTATATGGCACTTACTGTTCTGTACCCTTACCGCGTCCGCTTACAGCGGCGCCGGCGACCATCTCCACTACTCCAGTTTCCCGCCGGTTGACAAACTGGAAACGGCAGGTAGCCAACGGATTTACGAAAAGTTGCAGAGAACAACCGCGCTTGGCGAGCAACTTCAGATCTTTGGCCGCCTGAACACAGTATTTTTCCTTTCCATGGAGCCGGTAAATCGGCCAGAGTTAGAATGGCAAGCTTCTTTCGAGGTGAACGCAGACAAACCCCTGCTTGCTTATCGCTTGGCCAATGCGCTGCCCCGGGCATTCTTGATTTCGACCGGTTCAGACAGAAAGGGACTCACTCTTGACGATTACCTGGATGTCAGTCGGCCACTGGAGGACAAAGCATTGATCCGTCCTGGACAGGTGAGAATCACCAGATACCAGGCGGATCGGGTTGAGCTTCAGGTTGAAGCAGAACAGGCGGCCCGCTTGGTTCTACTTGATTCCTATTACCCGGGATGGCGTGTCTTCGTAAATGATCAGCCTGGGACCGTCGCCAGATTCGCGGAAGTGTTTCGAGCCGTCGACATCCCGGCCGGAAAACATCAGGTGGTGTTTTTCTATGATCCGAACTCGTTTCGTTATGGACTGGCGCTGACGCTGGTCACCGTGATTGTCTGGATTTGCGTGCTCCTGGCGTTATGGCAACGAAAGTGGCGTGGTCGGCGAATTCGGCCCGAGTTGGCAGCGGATGCTGAGGTCCAGCTCATCGGATCCTGATCAAGGGCTACAATTACAGCGCGGCTCGTCCAACGCCCCCAGGACGGCCTCCCAGACTTCCCTGGTTTCTTCACACAGTCCTATTGGAATTTCAGGACCGATAAGACTGGCGGCTTGTCGATAAAGCGCGACTCGGTCTGCTTCTGGATAGCGGTCCAAGCCGCCTCGTTCGGTTGTTTGCTTCAAACCAGAGCGCAGGGAGCCGGGGAGAAAGCGGCGCAGGTTCCGCTCGGCACGCAAGGACCCGAGGGTCACAAGCTCAGGCTTGAGGCGACGAATTTCAAGAGCGATCGGAGTGTAGTCGTAGCCAGCGATCATTGGATCGAGCCGGATCCTGACACGCCATCCTAACTGCTTCAGCTCTCGAGCGGCTTTGAGACGATCCTCAGGGGACGCAGCGCCCACCTCGAGCCTACTGGCCGCTTCCTCGCAGTTTACCGAGAAGGAGATGATCACATTCCGGCAGGGAGGCAAATCCAAAAGGAACTTGCAATGCTGAACACCGGCCTTGGTCACCAGTAAAAGCGAATGCGGACGCCCATTGTTTTCCGCCTCGCGAAACAACTCCACCAGATCTGCGACAAGCGGCCTTTCGGGCTCAAAAGCAAGACTGTCAGACAGGTTGCCGCTGTTGAGCACAAAGCATTCAAGGTCGTCCTTTTCAATCCATGCGCGTACCTCTTGGAGCAGCTTGTCCTTATTGGTAAATACATGCGGGCGATTCAAATACCAGAACGAGGATTTCAAGTAACAATAAGTACAGACCGGCTGGAACATACAGCCGTTCGCATGGCTGAGCACATAAAAGTTCGGGCAGACGGTCCGAGGCGGCGTCGTCCGAAATAGTTCCACAAAATCAGATTTCCGCTCTCTTTTTACAAGCTTCACGAGAGCGGAGTTTAGCCCGGAACAGAGAAGGTCGACAAGCTACCAGCTGTCGGGCAATCAGCGGGCAGAGATCAGCGACTCGACAACCCCGAAATTTCGCCTGGCTTTAAAGCTAACCACTGAAAGTTGATCGTTGATGGCTGCCTGTCGATAGCTTCTGATAAACTTGCCCCAATGGAAGGGGAGCATCAAGCGAAAATGTCGCAGATTGTTAAGACGGCCGACAGCGTGACGCGTCAGAGCGTAAAAGCCGGCACTCAAGCCGAAACCCAGGTACTGCTCGGAGAAAACGACGGCGTTGCCAACTTCTTCATGAGAAGATTCACCATGGGGGAGGGGGGCGGCATGCCACTTCATACAAATACGGTCGAACACGAGCAGTATGTGCTGCGAGGAAAGGCTCGTGTGGGAATCGGCGATCAGGTCTATGAGGTTAAAGCCGATGACGTTCTCTACATACCCGCCGGGGTACCCCATTACTACGAGGTATTGGAGGCGCCGTTCCAGTTCTTGTGCCTTGTTCCGAACCGGCCTGACAAGGTCGAAATAGTAAGGTAGTTGGCGGCTCTGCGGCATGGGCACTACCCGTGACGCTTTTTGCCTCTGCCGCGATTGCCGATGGTTGACAACTTTGACCGTTGGAGAAATCGTTGTAGCAGGAGGCCCCTATGAAGAGCCCGCTAGACCGACGACAGTTCCTGGGAGTGGCCGCTGCAGCGGCTGGCTCCGGTGTCCCATCTTCTGTGAATCTACAGGGACGAACCAATGGTCGCCCTGCCCTGCTCGGGGGGCAACCGGTTCGCTCTCAGGCATTTCCTTCCTGGCCTGATTTCGCCTCTCCCGAGGAGAAAGCCCTCCTGCGAACGCTGAAGAGCGGAAAATGGTTTCGTGGAGAGGGAAAAGAAGTAGAGGTTTTTGAAAGAGCCTATGCTGAGGCAACCGGGGCACGCTTCTGCCTGGCTACGGCAAACGGGACCAGCGCGTTGCTGACCAGCCTTCATGCACTAGACCTTCAGCCAGGAGACGAGGTTATCCTTCCCCCTTACACCTTTGTCGCCACTCTGAACGTCGTTCTGTTGAATTACGCGCTTCCCATTTTCGTTGACACTGACCCGGACACGTTTCAGATCGATGCTAAGAAGGTCGACAGCGCCATCACATCGCGCACCAAGGTGCTGCTGCCGGTGCATATCGGCGGCTCTGCGGCAGATATGGACACCTTAATGGCAATCAGCAGGAATCGCGGAATTCCTCTGCTCGAGGACGCGTGCCAGGCGCATTTCGGAGAGTGGAAAGGTCGGAAGCTGGGAACCTTGGGAGTCTTGGGGTGCTTCAGCTTTCAGGCCTCGAAGAACCTCAATTCAGGTGAAGGCGGAGCGATCCTGACTGCGCGGGAGGACCTGCTGGAAAAATGCTATGCCTTCCATAACAACAGCCGTGGCAGGAAGCCCGCCAGTTTTGACGCACGATATATCGGCTTGGGTGCGAACCTGCGGATGACGGAGTTCCAAGGGGCCTTGCTTCAAGCACAGATGCAAAGACTTGAAGAGCAGAGCCGCATTAGGGAACGAAATGCGGCGGCGCTTACGCGGATGCTGGACGAGATCGACGGGCTGGTTCCGGCGCGGATGTATCCTGGTTGCACCAGGAACGCTTATCACCTTTTCATGGCCCGTTATAAGAAAGAAGCGTTTTCTGGACTGCCGCGGGGGGGTTTTCTCAAGGCCTTGCGCGCCGAAGGAATCCCCTGCTCGGGCGGTTATGCGCCGTTAAATAAGGAGCCCTACATTAAGCAATTACTGTCCGGCCGTGGGTACCGCCAGATCTACCCGGCCAGACTCCTTGATCAATGGGAAGAGCGGACGGCCTGTCCGGTTAATGACAAGTTGTGTGAAGAAGGCGTCTGGTTCACTCAGAACATGTTCCTGGGGACAAATGAAGACATGGAGCAGATAGTGGCGGCGGTCCAGAAAATCCGTCGCTACGCCGAGGATCTGAAAGCGTCGAACAGCTAAGCAGAGTCTGTTTGTAGTCCCGCCTTCAGGCGGGCCTTAAATCAAAGGCCTTCCTCCGACCGGGCCTTAATGCGAATGAAATTCGGCGATTTAAGGCCCGCCCAAAGGTCGCCTAAAGGCGTGACTACAACCCGGAAAACTACCGGGCGCCCCAGAATCTAATTATCTGTGGCGGAAAATCGCTGCTGGAGAATCAGGCTACAAGAAAAAACCGTGCCCCGCACTGACGACCCGTCAGCACCCGCCGAACGTCTCTTTCATCTTCTTTATCCAGAACGGAATCGCCTTAACCGGGTCTTCCTCCGCCTCGTACTCCAATGCGACCCAACCTTTGTAGTTGGCCTTCTCCAGGATATCCCGGATTTTCTGAAGATCGACCGGTTGATTGCGCCCGCTATTGTCGACAATCTCAACCTTGACTTGCACGTTTACGGCTCGCGGAGCAACCATGGCGAGTTCTTCGTAGGCATTCGTATGGAAATTCCCAGTATCCAGGTTAATCCCGAACCAGGGACTGTTGCCAACCTTATCACAGATCGCTAGAAGATCAGCCGCTCGAGCCGTGATGCCACCATGGTTCTCGAGCCCGAGTATGATTCCTCTTTCCGCGGCCCGGGGCAGCACCTCTTTAATACCGTCGGCCACCCATTGAATCCCGGCTTCCTTTGTTGCGCCACGAGGAAGGTCACCGCCAAAAATCCTGATGTGAGGAGCGAAAAGTTCGGCGGCTTCGTCGATCCATCGCTTTACGTGGGCAATCTCTTTGTCCTTCTGAGGACCAGGCGGCAGGCAGAAGTTGTTCCGAATAGCAGTTCCGCTGACTGTGACCCCCTTGGAAAAGGCATGGCGCCTCAACTCACGCAGGTACTGCTTGTCGAACCCCTCCTTGAAAAAATACGACGTGAGCTCCGTTCCAGGCAGATCAAGTTCCGCGCACCAGTCGATGAACTGAAAAAGGTCCATTTTGCCGGCTGTGAGATCCTGCCTCCTTGAGTAAGCCGCCAGTGACAGCTGAGCGTTCTTGTAGCGTCCCTTCCCGCTTTCAGGCGCCCAACTGGATCCCTGCGCAGTGCCAATTGCGGCCGCAGCAAGACCTGCTGCCGAGAGCAGATCGCGTCGTGATGGAAGAACGGATGGTCGATTACGCGACATATCTTGTCTCTCCTTTTGAATTAGACGTCATCAGAGTAACATCATCGGGCGGCTAACGCATGCCCGGAATTTCACTTGAACCCGGCCATTCGACTCTTTAAGCTGGATATTACTATCCCCCCAAAGTCAAGGAGGCCCCCGCATTATGATCAGGATCCTGATAGCGGACGACCACGATGTGGTCCGCGAAGGGATAAAGGAGATACTGGAGCAGAGCCAGGGCTTGGTTGTAGTAGGTGAAGCATCGACCGCCGGACAGTTGCTGGAACTCGCGAAAACCTCGACCTTCGATGTGATTATCCTGGACCTGTCACTGCCCGATGCGCCGGGAATGCAGGTGCTAACGCGGCTTAGGCGGGCAAACGCTCGGGTGGTCGTCTACAGCACGTATTCGGAAGAGCAATATGGCGCACGCGCCATTCGAGCCGGTGCGCTCGGCTACGTTTCGAAGGACAGATCACCCGACGAGTTAATCAGAGCCGTGCGCACCGTGGTCCGTGGGGGTCGTTTCATGAGCGAAAGCGTCGCCGACCAACTCCTGTGGGAGACAGACATCTCCGATCGCCCGCATGAAAAACTCTCACGCCGGGAAAAACAAGTCTTTCAGCTTCTCGGGGAAGGTCGAAGCGTTACTGAGATCAGCGAGATGCTCGGGATCAGTTTTAGGACCGTATCGACGTACCGGGCGCGAATCCTGGAAAAGATGAGGTTGTCGAATAACGCTCAGCTTATCTCCTACTACATGCGTCATGTCGAAGAAGAACCAACCGTAACCGGCTGATTCGTTCAGAGCCACCATCTTTGGCTGTCCCGCCTCAAAAGCTGTGTGAATAGGCCTCTCCGAAGGCGATATAATCGTGCGCGTCACAAGGAGGAGAGGACTAGTCGCTATGAATCGAGGAAATCACACCGGAAGAAATATCTTTTCAATGGGCCTGGTTCTAATCTGGTTGGCTGCTCCCCTGTGGGCGCAGACATCAGTGCCCGTCAAGCCGCCGGTTATCTCCAGCGCCGAGGCAGTGCTGCAGGTCACGCCGAAATGGAACGGCGAGCGGATGAAGGACGGACGACCGCGAGTATCAGACGATTTGCTCAAAAGGATGCGAAACGTCCCCATCACCATGGCCTGGACTATTTTGATGAACGCCGGATACCACAATGCATATGAATCGGCCCTCGACTGGCATATCCTGCGACCCGGTGAGCCCATAGTAGGACGCGCCTTAACGGCGCAGTACATGCCTACCCATCCGGACCTCAACGAAGCCATCATGAAACAGGGAAAGGCTGAAGGACGAATCGGGAATTCCAATTCCTGGCCCATCGACATGCTTCAGAAGGGAGACGTCTATGTTGCTGATGGTTTCGGCAAGGTCGTCGACGGAACACTTATCGGCGATAACCTGGCCAACTCCATCTTCGCCAAATCCGGAAACGGCGTTATCTTCAACGCCGGTGTACGCGATCTCGAGGGCATCGAGGAGGTCGAGGGTTTTAACGTCTGGCACAAAGGCGCAGATCCCAGTTACCTCAAGGAAGTGATGCTGACCGGGATCAATGTTCCGATAAGGATCGGACGGGCAATCGTATGCCCTGGAGATATTGTGCTGGCCAAGAAAGAAGGCATTGTCTTCATTCCACCGCATCTTGCCGAGAAAGTCGTGGTCGAAGCTGAAGCGATTATGTTACGGGACGCCTTTGGCCACCAGCGACTACGAGAAGGAAAGTACACTCCAGGCCAGATCGATAGCCGTTGGACTCCCGAAATTCAGGCGGATTTTCGTGAGTGGTTGAAGGAGAACCGCGAGAAGCTGCCGGTTCCTCCAGAAGCGATTGATAGAGTGTTGAATTCGACAATGCGGAACTGGTGACCTCTCACCGCAGGGAATCCGATAATGCGAAAGGCGCTTGTACTCGTAGTTACCTGTCTGTTGTCCCTGGCCTACACATTCTCTCAAGCGACAAGCAGCGAGCAAGAGAAGAAAAACACCAACGTTGTGGTGGAGTGGAGAAACGGTCTGACAATTCAGTCCGCTGACAACTCATTCCGAATGCAGGTTGGGGGGAAGCTGCACAACGACTGGGCTTTCCAGGAGGGAGACCAACAAATTACCGGGTTGTTGGGCGAGCTGGAGGACGGAACTGAATTCCGCCGGGCCCGACTATCGATGTCTGGCTTGATGTATGAATGGGTGGAGTTCAAAATGCAGGTCGACTTCGCCACCGGGGATCTCTTTTTTCGCGACGTATACGCCGGCCTCCGCGACCTGCGCGGCATAGGGAACATCCGTATCGGTCAATTCAAGGAGCCTTTTGGACTGGAGGAACAGACCAGCGCTTCTTACATCCCTTTCATGGAGCGGTCCCTGGCCAACGCCCTTGTTCCCAGCCGAAACACTGGCGTCATGATACACAACCGCCAATTCAACGAAAGAGCCAGCTGGGCGGTGGGGGTGTTCAAGGATACAGACGACTTCGGAGCGGGGACAAGCGATGAAGACTATGCAATCACGGGGCGCGTGACGGGCCTTCCCTGGTTTGAGAACGAAGGGCGCCGGCTGTTGCATCTCGGTGTGGCCTACAGCCGGCGAAATACCGCTGACTTCGCCCGCTTCCAGCAAAGGCCGGAAGCTCACCTTTCTC